>CAMBSR010000242.1 GCA_945870475.1 Phycisphaera mikurensis NBRC 102666 | reverse complement strand
CTGCTCGCGCACGAACAGCGCAGTGCCGCCGCCCGTGTTCAGTTCGCTGCCGGACGTCATGTCGGTGCCGAACGTGCCGGCAGAACCGCCCGGCGACTTCAGGCGCGAGATGCCATTCCAAGCCCCGTATGCATCACGCTTGTAGACGTAGGCGGAGCCTTCCTTGCCCGCGTCAGTGCTGAGGACCTCACCCGGAGCAGAGATGCACAGGCTCGAATTGACGAGTGACACCGTCCAGCCGAAATACTTGTTCTGCGTGGCGGTGGCCTGCTCGGGGTCGAACTGCCGCAGCAGCGTGTAGAGACCATCGGTGCCCCGTCCGTACAGGAACACCGCGCCGCGTGCGTAACTGGATGCGTTCATCGCCGTCGGGGCGCCAACGACCAGGAAACCATCGCGCAATGCCACACTCATCCCGAAGCATCCAAAGGGGAGCCCCACCGGCGAGAAGATGGTCTGCAGGTACGACCACGTGCCGTCGGTCGCGCGGGTGTAGAGCACCACCGCCCCCTGGTTGGAGTTGTGGAACGGCGCACCGACCACGGCCACGGCGTTGTCGTTGGCGATGTCGACTCCGAAACCACTGCTGGCGAGTATCGAACTGGGCCGGGTCAGGCTTGAGACCACGCCGACCGTACCGAAATCGTTCCGACGGTAGACGTAGACGATGCCCTGTCCCGGCGCCCCGACAAGGACATCGGCCCCGGCCACCGACACCGACGCGCCAACCGCAGCGCCGTCAACCGCACCGGAAGGGGTCGAACTCACCAAGGTCGCCCCGCCAGCGCAGTCAGTACCAGCGGCCGCGGCAGGACTCGCCGTCACGAACGCCATCGCGAGTGCCGCCACCGCTGCACGGGATGCCTGCCAAGAACCCCGGACGATGGCCGGGAAATCGATCTGGAACGGGAGTCTGGGCATGGATTTGGGTCGTTTCTGGCCGCCGGCACCGACAGGCGCCTTCCGGCCATGGAGCGATTACGCTAGTATCCTCGATCCGTTCGGATCCCGGGCGGGGTTTCAGGCTTTGGAGTGCATTTTCCGCCTCCTGAAACGACATCCTGCCCGTCCCCAGCCTGCCGATGTAGCTCAGATGGTTAGAGCGAGGGATTCATAAACCCTAGGTCGGCGGTTCGACTCCGCCCATCGGCACTCCAGACGCCCGCACCCGCCCGGTGCGGGCGTCGCCGTTTTGCGACGGGGGGCGCCGCCGGGAGGAAACGAGAGGCGGCGGGAAGCGCCGGGACCGCCCGGGAGCCCCCGCGTATGTTGCCCGCGTGCACACCGGAACCGATCCCGACCCGGCGGAGACCACCGTGGAACATGTCGCCCTGCTCTACGCGCTGGAGGCGGAAGCCATGCCCCTGGTCGAGCGCCTTGGCCTGGTGGAGCAGCCCGCGGTAGACCCCTGCATGCCCCAGCGGCACTTCTCGGGGCGCGTGGGAACCTTGGCCATCGACCTCCTGATCAACGGCCGCGACCCGCGCTGCGGGACCGACCGGGTGGGTACGGATGCCGCGACGCTCGCCGCCTTCATGGCGATCCGCAAGCTGGCGCCGGACCTCATCATCAACGCCGGCACCGCCGGGGGCTTCGAGGCGCGCGGCGGATCGATCGGCGCCATCTACGTCTCCGTCGGCAACCTGCTCTACCACGACCGCCACATCCCGATCCCGGGCTTCGAGCTCCAGGCACGTGGCGCATGGCCCGCAACGCCGGCGCCGCACCTGATGCACGCCATCGGCGCCAAGCCCGGCATCGTCACCACCGGCAACAGCCTCAATTGCACGGCGGAGGAACGCGCGTTCTTCGAGCACGAGCGCGTGGCCGCCAAGGACATGGAAGCATGCGCCATCGCGCAGGTGTGCGCGCAGTGCGGCGTGCCCTTCGTGGCGGTGAAATCCATCACCGACCTCGTGGATCATCCGGAGGCCGTGCAGGACGCGTTCCTGCGGAACCTCCGCATGGCGAGCGCGCTGCTGGCCGAGCGCATGGAAGTGGCCGTGCGCTGGCTCGGCGCGCATCCGCGTCGCATCGCAGAACTGTGAGCGGGCGAGCGATCGCGCCAGTAGCTCGCAGGAATTTCCGCCGTGAGTGACGACGCCCCCTGGTTGCGTCCTTACCTTGCGTGCATGATCAGGTCCAACACCAACCGAAAGGGAGAAATCGCCGTGCAACGCGTGATCCTGCGCGCGCTGGAACTGGGGCTCAACGTCTGCCGCCCATGCATCGAAGGCACGCGCTACGACCTGGCCATCGAGCGCACCACAGGCCGACTCGAACGCGTGCAGGTGAAGTACTGCGACCACCAGCCGGGGCGGGACGGCACCTACCAGCTTTCGCTCACGCGCCATTGCGGTGGACGTGCCCGACGGGTCTACGGATACGGCCGCGCGGAGATCGATGCCGTCGTCGGCTACCTCGCCTCCCACGATTGCCTGGTCTGGCTACCGGCTGCGCTCTGGGATGGGCGAACGCGCATTGCATTGCGTACACGCCCCGCGCGCAACGGGCAGCGGCGCGGGACACACATGGCCACGGACTACCGCTGGTGAAATCCCGCCCGCTACAATCCGACGGAGCGGCTCCAGTAGCTCAGTTGGATAGAGCGGCGCACTCCTAAGGCGCAGGTCGCAGGTTCGATCCCTGCCTGGAGCGTTGAGACAACGGAACCGAGATACCCCGGACCAGTGGCGTCGTTCGAATTCAAGCGCCATCACGCCGGCACGCACCTGCACGCGGCGAGGCGAGACTCACTTGCCGTGCGTGCCGCCCTGTTCCTTCCGCGCGCCCGCGAAGTAGACGAGCGCCCAGACGGAGAGGAAGAGAACCCACGCAGCATTAGCAAAGAGGACGGGCCACATAGGCGCGAGAGTATACCCCCCATCCGCCATGACCGCCCCGCTCCGCACGCCCCGTTTCCACGTGGTGCTCTTCCAGCCCCAGATCCCGAACAACACCGGGAACATCGGCCGCACCTGCATGGCCACGGGGTGCCGCCTGCACATCGTGCATCCAATCGGCTTCCAGATGGACGAGAAGGCGCGCCGCCGCGCCGGCCTGGACTACTGGGACCTGGTGGACTGCGTCGAGCATGCGTCGTGGGAGGCGTTCCTCGCCACGGAGCAGCCGCCGCGGCTCTGGCTCTACACCACCAAGAGCGAGCGCCCGCACTGGGAGGCGAACTTCGCCGCGGGTGACTACCTCCTCTTCGGCCAAGAGAACGGCGGCGTGCCGCAGGACGTCCACGACTGGGTGGCCACCCACCACGGAACGGATCACCAGCTCACGCTGCCGATGCTTCCCGATCCACGCGCGCGCAGCCTCAACCTGGCGACGGCCGTGGCGTGCGGGATCTACGAGGGGCTGCGCCAGACCGGCGGCATCGCGGCGAGCTGACGCGCCACGCGCTCCGGCGCATCAGTCGCCCACCCGCCTCCGTATACTTCTTCGAAAGGCACCAAACATGCGAGCATCCACCACCATCCGTACGGCTTCCGGCCGCCCGACCCGCAGCACCGCCACCCCCCGTGGCACCGTCCGGGCCGGCTTCACCCTGGTCGAGCTGCTGGTGGTCATCGGCATCATCGGCCTGCTGATCGGCCTGTTGCTGCCCGCCCTCGGCAAGGTGGTGCAGCGCGCCAAGAGCACGCAGACCACCGGCACGATGCAGGAGTTCGCCAAGGCGTGCGACTCCTACTTCCAGGAGTTCGG
>CAMBSR010000241.1 GCA_945870475.1 Phycisphaera mikurensis NBRC 102666 | reverse complement strand
CGGCGTCTTCTGGCGCTCGAGGTCCACCCAGGACGCCATCATCCGGCGCAGCGGCTCCACCATCTTGGGGTGCGCCAGGCAGCGCGCGGTCCCGGGCATCTTCTGGAAGAATCGCTGGCTGAACCAGTACGGGAGTCCCGCCACATGGTCCATGTGCGTGTGCGTCAGCGCGACGGTCGGCGATGCCAAGGTCGGCCGGGGGCACAACCCAATATCGAAGATCAGGTCCAGTTCCGGGACATGGACGACCGCCTGCTCGCCGGCGACGGACACGCCCTGGATGCGGAACGGCGCGGAATAGACGAAGCCAAGACGGGCCTCCTGGGGAGGCATGCGCGGGATCATTCGGCGGAATCTCCTCTCGCAGCGCTTTCGCGCGGCGGGGTGCAGGTGCGAACGGAGGATCCTAGATGGATCGCGTGAGGTCCATCGGCGGTTATGTGAGCTGCCATTGACCAAACTTCCCTGAATTCGGACAAAGTTCCTTTTCCCACGGCGCCGTGAATTCGAATCTTCTCCCGCTTCACCATGCGCCTCACACCAGACGACACCACGCTACGCAGCGAGTTCGCCGACGATCCGGACATGGCGGGCATCGTTGCCCTCTTCGTCCGTGAGTTGCCGCAACGGCTTGCGGCGATGCATGCGGCGCTCTCGGCAAACGACCTGGAGCAGGTTCGCGTGCTGGCCCACCAGCTCAAGGGTGCGGCCGGTGGTTACGGGTACCCAAAGCTCGGCGAGGCCGCCGCGCTCGTGGACCATGCCGTGAAGGAGGGCCAGCAGGTCAACGTCATCAGGAGCCGCGTGGGAATGCTTGCCGCTGTGGCTGCGCGGATCAGGCCATGAAGTTCCGGCCCCGATCAGCCGATGGATTCGGCCATAGCATCATTGCCCCGCCCACATGACGCCCCAGTCCTCACCACTTCCCAAGGTCCTCGCGATCGACGACTCGGAGCTGATCCATCGGCTCCTGCGCGTCCGTCTGCAGCATGAGCAGATCGAGCTCCACGGCTCGATGGTTGCCGTGCGTGGCCTGGAGATGGCGCGCGAGCTGCAGCCCGACGTGATCCTCCTCGACATCGAGATGGAGGGCATGGACGGGTTCGAGGTGCTCCAGGCACTCAAGTCCGACGTGGACCTCCAGGACATCCCGGTGATCTTCATCTCCGCCACGGCAAGCATGGAGGACCGTGTACGCGCGCTCGATCTCGGCGCCGTGGACTTCGTCGCCAAGCCGTTCGAGGTGGTCGAGCTCAAGGCCCGCGTGCGCAGCGCGCTCCGCGTGCAGCACCTGGTGAAGATGCTGGCGCAGAAGGCACAGGTCGATGGCCTGACCGGCCTCTGGAACCGGACCTACTTCGATCGCCGCCTTTCGCAGGAAGTGTCGGAATCCATCCGCCACCGCCGCCCGCTCACGCTGGTCATGTGCGACGTGGACGGATTCAAGAAGCTCAACGACGAGCGCGGCCATCCGTTTGGCGACATGGTGCTCGAGCGCCTGGCGAAGATCCTGCAGTCCGGTCGCGGCAGCGACATCCCGTGCCGCTACGGCGGCGAGGAATTCGGCATCATCCTCCCGAACACCTCGGGTTCCGAGGCGCTGGAGGTTGCCGATCGCTACCGCCGTGCCATCGAGCAGGAGACCTGGCCATCCGCGGTTGGCAAGGTGATCACGGCGAGCTTTGGCATCGCCGACATCTCCGTGCTTCCCGGCACACAGGGCGTCGATGACCTGATCGCGGCCGCCGACAGCGCGCTCTACAAGGCGAAGCTCAACGGACGGAACCGCGTCGAGGCAGCGAACATCAACCAATCGACAGGCTGATGGGCACCATCCACGACCAGGGAGTGTGCATCCGCCACTGGGATTTCAGCGAGACGAGCCAGACGGTGAGCCTCTTCGGACGTTCGCTGGGCGTTGTCCGTGGCCTCGCGAAGGGCGCGCGGCGCGAACGCAGCGCGTTCGACGGCGGCATCGACCTGCTCTCTCGCGGCGAGTTCGGTGCCATCGTGAAGCCAGGCCGCGAGCTGGCGACGCTCACGGAATGGGACCTGTTGGAGGTGTTCCCGCGCCTCCGCACCGATCTTGCCGCCAATCGCGCGGCGTTCTACATGGCCGACCTTGTGGGACGGATGCTGCAGCCAGAGGACCCCCACCCCGCGCTCTTCGACCAACTGGTCGATTCGCTGCGGATCCTCGGGTCGGTGCAGGGCGTCGACGAGCCGTTGCCCGATGGCGCGGGCGCGCTGCTCTCGTTCCAGTGGTCGTTGCTCTGCGAGACCGGGTATCGGCCCAGCGTCGAATGCGACCCGGCGCTGGAAGTGGCGGAATTCTCGCCGTTCGCCGGCGGTGTCGTCCGCAGCGGCGAACCGGTCGACGGCCAGCGATGGAAGGTCCGGCGGTCGACGCTCGAATGCCTGGCGGCCATCGGCACGAAACCGGGCAACGGCGATGCATCCTCGGTCGATCGGGCGAATCGCCTGCTCGCGGCCTACCTGCGCCACGTGCTGGGCGTGGAACCACCCACCATGCAGCTGGTGTTCGCTCCCGCGACCGCGTGAATCATCGGTCCATCAACCCTCCGGCACGACCTGCGCGCGCAGCGTGGGCCGCAGCGGGAAGTCCTTCGCCACCGTCAGCAGGTCCGCCACGGTGAGCCGGTCGATCTGCACCAGCTCTTCCTCGAGCGATGCGTAGTTGCCGCGATAGAGCCACAGCGAACCGAGGCGGCGCATGCGTCCCTCAGGGCGCTCTCCCGCGATGGCGATCGAGGTCCGCACCTTCGCCCGGGCGTTGGAAAGCTCCTGCTCGGTGATCTCGGTGCAGACACGCTCAAGCTCCGACTGCACGATCGTGTCGACGCGCGCGACGTCGTCCGGGCTGCACGCCACGTAGGTGACGTACTCGCCGATCCCGTCGTGGCCGTCGTACTGTGCCTGCGCCTCCTCGGCGATGCCGGTCTCAACCAGCGCCCAGTAGAGCCGCGATCCCTCGGAGTCGCCCAGGATCTGCGCAAGCATCGCCGCCGCATAGCGGCGCGGGTCCTGCACCGCGGGTGCGGGGCAGAGCCATGCCAGGTAGGCGCGGTTGGCCTGCTTCATCGGCACCAGCAGGCGTTCCTCGTGGGCATGGAACGGCGGATGCGCACGGGCCACCTCGCCGCTGGTCCAGGACGCGCAGCACGCGCGGACATGGTCCACGAACCTGTCGAAATCAAGGGCACCCGCCGCGCACACCACCGTGTTCGAAGCCGAGTAGCGCCGGTCGAAGTAGTGCTGCATCTGGTCGCGCGTCAGCGTCGACACCGTCTCTCGCGTCCCCAGTACGCGGTGCCCGAGCGGGTGCGCACCGAAGTAGCGCTCGTTCGCGTGCTCCCAGAGCCGCCAGAACGGGTTGTCGTCGTACATGGCGATCTCCTCCAGGATCACGCCCTTCTCCTCGTCGAAATCCTTCTGGCGGAGCGACGGTCGGAGGATGTCCGCGATGATGGAGGTGGCGTCCATCACCTTCTCTGGAAGGACGTGCGCATGGAACGCGGTGAGCTCGCCGGAGGTGAACGCGTTGTGGCTTGCGCCGATCCGGTCGAAGTCGCGGTTGACATCGTCCGCCGTGCGGCGCTCGGTCCCCTTGAACACCATGTGCTCGAGGAAGTGGCTGACGCCCATCAGCTCGCGCGGCTCGTCGCGCGCGCCCGTCTTGACGAAGAAGCCGACCGCGGC
>CAMBSR010000240.1 GCA_945870475.1 Phycisphaera mikurensis NBRC 102666 | reverse complement strand
GGGCCCCATCCGGGCGGCGCGGGATTCCTGCGGTTTTTGCTAGCATCCGGCCCCCTCAGGACCCTCCGTGCGCACCGCGATCATCAGCGACATCCACTCGAACCACTCCGCGCTGGAGGCCGTCCTGGCCGACATCGACCAGCGGAAGGTCCAGCGCATCATCTGCCTGGGTGACCTGATCGGTTACGGGCCGGATCCGGTGGCCTGCGCGGACCTGGTGGCCGAGCGCTGCGAGTGGTCGCTCCTGGGCAACCACGACTTCGGCGTCCTCTACGAGCCCACCAACTTCACCTCCGCCGCCGAGCAGGCCGCGTACTGGACGCGCCGGCAGTTCGAGGAGGCGGCCAAGGGCGACAAGGCCGCGGGCGAGCGCCGCTGGAACTTCCTGGGCCACCTGCGCGTCCGTGTCAGCGACAACGGCTACCTGTGCGTGCACGGCACGCCGCGCCGGCCCATCAACGAGTACCTGTTCCCCGACGACGCGGTGAACAACCCGCACAAGCTCACCAGCATCTTCGACCGCGTCGAGCGCATCTGCCTCGTCGGCCACACCCACGTTCCCGGCGTCTTCACCGAGGACCAGGAATTCTGGAAGCCCGAGGAGCTGCCCGACCACACCTTCGCCGTCGACCCGACGCAGAAGGCGATCATCAATCCCGGCTCCGTGGGCCAGCCGCGCGACGGCGACAACCGTGCCTCCTACGCCATCCTCGACACCGACGGCGGCGAAGGCAAGCACCGCATCGAATTCCACCGCCTGCCCTACGACATCGACATCACCGTGGCCAAGATCCACGCGATTCCCGAACTCCATGACTGGCTCGGCGACCGCCTGCTCGAAGGCCGCTGACGCGCCGACGACGGCGCTCACCATCAGTCCGCGCGGCGCGGCGCACGCGCCACACAGCCAAACACCATGAACAGCACGTCTCCGGCCTCGCCGAAGAACCCGGCCTTCAACGTTCGCCGCTTCGTCCTCACGCTTGCCCTGGTGGCGATCGTCGGCGGCATCGTCGCCATCATCGCCCTCGGCAAGAACGGTGCCGGCATCGGCGCCGCGCCCGCAGCCGCCACCGCCCCGGAGCAGGCCGCCACCGGGACGCCCGCCGGCGCGCAGGCTCCGGCAGCGACCGCACCGGCAACGACCGCCGCTGGCGCAACCACCACGCCGAACATGCCCGCGGCTACCGCCGCGCCCGCCGGCGACGAGCGCCCCTGGACCGCCAACGCGCCGGGCTCGCCCAGCGAATCCGCGACGGCGATCGGATCCATCGACGCCACCAAGGCCCGCCTGATGCTCCGCCTGGTGCCGCAGGGCGCCGGTATCGAGGAGATCGTCTTCAGCGATCTCTGGCGCACCGCCGGCGACGCAGCGCAGGCGCGCGCCGGCGATGCATCGGCCGACGGCCGCTACTCGATCGTCACGCCCGGCACGCTGCAGGGCTTCAGCGTGCCGCTCCTGGCCGCGCGCGTCATCGACGTGGACGGACGCCAGATCAGCGTCTCCGGCAAGGTCTGGAAGGAGACCGCGCCCGGCACCTTCGTCACCGAGATCTCCGACGGCACCGGCGCGCTCCAGATGCGCGCCACGCGCCGCTGGGTGGTGGACGCCGGCAGCTACGACATCCGCTGCGAGCAGCGCGTCGAGAACCTCTCGGGTTCCCCGCACGTGGTTCGCTGGGTGCAGTTCGGCCCGGTGGATCTCCTCCGCGACCAGAACGACTCCGTCGACGGGCGCCGCTTCCAGTCGGGCTACCTGATGAGCCCCGAGCGCGACCCCGCGCAGGAGACGGTCATCGTCCACGGCGCGATGATCGAGCACTCCAAGCTCCTGACCCAGATCACCGCCGAGAACTACGGCGTGTGGCCGGACGAACGCCAGCAGGCGGAGAAGTACGGCCTCTCGTGGTTCGGTGCCACCAACCGCTACTTCGCGCTGGCGATCCACGCGCCGTACGCGCAGCCGTCGAGCCCGTCGAAGGCCATCGCGCCCGCGGTGGCGAGCATCCAGGCGCAGGCCGGCGACGGCATGCACCACGGCGAGCCGGAGCAGGTGATCTTCACCACGTGCACGAGCGGCGCGGTCACCATCGCCCCCGGCGCGGGCGCGTCGTTCGACATGGGCGTCTTCGCCGGTCCGCTGGAGCGATCGCTCCTCAGCAGCTCGCAGCCGTTCGCCGCGCTCAACATGCACGGGCTCATCCTGTACCTGATGAGCGGCTGCTGCAGCTTCTGCACGTTCAGCTGGCTGGCCGACCTCCTGGTGTGGTTCCTGTCCTTCCTCCATGACCGCGTGGTGTTCGACTGGGGCCTGGCGATCATCGTGCTGGTGATCGTGGTGCGCTCGATCCTGCACCCGCTCACGCGGCGTGCGCAGATCTCCATGCAGCGCGTGACCAAGCAGATGGCCTCCGTGAAGCCGGAGCTCGAGGCGCTGCAGAAGCGCTACAAGGAAGACCCCAAGAAGCTCCAGGAGGAGACCATCCGCCTGTACCGCGAGCGCGGCATCAACCCGCTCGGCTGCGCCGGCGGCATGCTGCCCACGTTCCTGCAAATGCCCATCTGGATCGCGCTCTACGCGGTGCTCTACTTCGCGTTCGAGCTGCGCCAGCAGCCGGCGTTCTTCGGCGTCTTCCAGAAGATGGGCGGGTGGCCGTTCCTCGGCGACCTGAGCGCGCAGGACCGCTTCATCCCGCTGCCGTTCGAGGTCAACCTCTGGATCGTCCACCTCACCTCCATCAACCTGATTCCGGTGCTGATGGGCGTGGTCTTCTTCATCCAGCAGAAGTACCAGGCTCCCCCGTCGACGGCGAACATGACGCCCGAGCAGGAGCAGCAGCAGAAGATGATGAAGTGGATGATGGTCTTCCTCTTCCCCATCATGCTCTACGGCGCGCCCAGCGGCCTGACGCTCTACATCGCCACCAGCACCCTGGTGGGCATCTACGAGAGCATGCGCGTGCGCAAGGAAATCGAGAAGATGGACTTCAGCAAGCCGCAGGCCGCCAAGAACAACTGGCTTTCCAAGGCCTACGCCACGGCGATGAAGCGCGCGCAGGCGGCTCAGCAGCAGAAGCCCGGCAAGCAGGCACCGAGCAAGAAGTTCCGCGACCGCTGACAGGCGCGGGAGCCCGCGCCCGGACCATCCATGGACACCACGAGCGTCATCCTCGCCGTCGCCAGCCCGCCTGGGCAGGCGGCGCGGGGCATCGTGCGTGCAAGCGGCGGGCAGGCGTGCGCGGTGCTCGCGGCGAACATGGCGGAAGGCTGCGCGGGGCGCGCGGCGGTGCTCGCACGCACGCGGGGTGTGCACGTGGTGCACCTCCTGCAGCCTGCGATCCCGGCGCTGTGCGTGGTGATGCCGGGCCCCGCGAGCGCCACGGGCGAGGACTGCGCGGAGATCCATGCGGTGGGCAACCCGCTCGTACTCGAACGGATCATCGAGGCGATGATCGCGCGATCCGGCGGCGAGGCACGACGCGCGCATCCGGGCGAGTTCAGCGCACGTGCAGTGCTGGCGGGACGCATCGGCATCGGTGACGCAGAACGCGTGGCAGCCGCCATCGCCGCGGAGACCGACGCCGCGCTTGTGGCCGCGGACGCACTCCGTGCCGGTGACGCCGAGCGTGCCACCGCGGGCGATGCCGAGGAGGTGGCCACCGTGCTGGCGCTCGTCGAGGCGGGCATCGACTTCACCGACCAGGAGGACGTGGTGGCCATTGCCCG
>CAMBSR010000239.1 GCA_945870475.1 Phycisphaera mikurensis NBRC 102666 | reverse complement strand
GAGGTGCGCAAGCAGCAATACGAGCTGGCGATCGCGCAGCTCGAGCGTGCGCAGCGGCGCGTCGACAACGGCGATGCGCCGCTGGTGGAGGTGCTCCGTGCGCAGAGCGGCGTGGGCTCCACGCTGGAGAACCTGATCCTGGCGGACGCCGCGCTCCGCAACCGCCAGCGTGACCTGAAGCGGATCATCAACGACCCCGAGATGGCGATGTCCGACGGCACCGCCATCCTGCCGGCGACGCAGCCGAATCCGCTGGGGCTGCAGCTCGATGCCAACAAGCTTGCCGACGGCGCCATTCGCAACCGCATGGAGATGCTCGAGCTCGAGCTGCAGCTGGCCGTCGACGCGACCAACGTCGAGGTGGCCCGCAACGGCACGCTGCCCCTCTTCGCGGTGGACTACGACTACCAGATGTTCGGGCAGGGAAACGGGTTCCAGGACACCATCAGCAACATCGGCGACGCCGACCAGTACCGCGTGGCGGGCCGCGCGGAGATCCCGATCGGCAACGAGGCGCGCATGAGCGCGCTGCGCCGCGCGGTGCTCCAGCGCGTGCAGCGCATGGCCACCAAGGATGCGCGTGCCCTGGCGATCCGCCAGGAGGTGCTCAACGCGATCGACAACCTGGAGACGTCGTGGCAGCGCATCCTCGCTGCGCGGCTGGAGGCGATCCTTGCCGCGCGGACCTTCGAGGCGGAACAGCGCCAGTTCGACGTGGGCCTGCGGACCAGTGTGGACGTGCTCGATGCCGCCAGCAAGCTGGGCGATGCGCAGACGCGCGAGGTCAGCGCGCTGGCCGGCTACGAGATCTCGCTCATCGATGCGGCGTTCGCCACCGGCACGGTGGTGGGCGGCACCCGCGTCCGCTGGGACGAACTGCGTGCGCGCGACCCCGGCTCGCAGATGAACACGGGTGATGAAGGCATGATCACGCCATTCACGGGCGCGCGTCAGGGCACCGAGATGCCTGCCTCGCAGGCGCCGACGGCGCCCGCCGCGGCCCCCGCCCCGGTGCCGGTCGCACCCGCGGCCATGGCGCAGCCGGGGCCCACGGCGCAGCCTTCCAACTGAGTGCACGATGGCGTCGACGGGCGCGGACGGTCAGGCCGTGGGCCCGACGAGCTTTCGCTCGGCCATGCGCACCATGGTGCGGACATCGGCCGGCACCGTCTCGTCGGCGGATGCGCTGCGGAACGCCGTCAGGAGCGCAGCGTCGTCGTGGTTTGAAATCCGCTCGCCATGGAAGAGGAACGCAGCAGCGGCGGCAGCGATCGCGAGACGGCTGCCCATGGTGCGTTCCTCCGCCTGTTCGCCTTCGGCGCGCAGCGCGGCCCAGAGCACGCGGGCGCGGCGAATGCGGGCGAGCGGGGTGGTCGGGTCGGTCAGGAGCGCCACGGCGGAACCGCGCGAGGGGTCCACTTCGTAGGCGATCCAGTCGCCGGCAGCCAAGGCCGGCTGTTCGAGCGAATGCAGGACCCAGGAGAGGGTCTCGCGGAGCGAGCCGTCGCGGAACGGTCCGCGCTGCGTGGCAGGATCGATGGGGTCGGTCATTGCATCCGTCCTTCGAGGAGAGTGAGCAGTTCGCGGAGCTCGCCGCGCGCACCGGCCGACGAGTTATCCGAGGTGGCGCCCATCATGCGCACCAGCTGCGCGGCGAATGCGCGGCGCATGGTGACGATGGTGTTCGAGACCTGGCTGGGTGCGGTGAGCTTCCACCGTTCCATGAGTGACTCGTACGAGGGAGCGGGCGCGCCCTCGAGCATGGGCCGCAGGATGCGGGACTCGAAGAGGTCCCAGGCCATCTCGCGCTTGCGTTCGGTGCACTCGGCGTGCAGCGCATCGGCGGCGTCGCGGATCAGCATGCTGACCCAGGCGCGATGGAACGCGGATTCCGGATCGGGGGTGGCGTGGTCGGCCATGCCGTCGGCGCTGCCGTCGTCGGCGCGCAGACGCCCGCGCCCGGGGTGGCGTCGCGCGGCGTGGTCGAAGCGGTAGACGTCGGCCAGGTAGTTGCGCACGGAGCTGAGGAGCAGGGTGCGGAACTGGCCGCGGCCCTCGTCGAGCTTGGAGAGCAGGTTGCGGCCGAGCAGCACGTCGGCGATGAAGCCCTGCGTGAGCTCGCGCGCCTCGTCGTCACGGCGGCCGCTCTGGCGGATGTACGCGTAGATGGCGCCCCAGTAGCGGACCGCGGCCTCGTTGCCGGTGTCCGGCGGCAGCTCGCGCGCGCCCGCATCCGCGTCACGCTTGGCGCGTGCGTTCGGATCCTGGGGGTCGTCGGGGAGCGTGCTCATGATGGTTGCCTGCGGGCGTTGCATGGATGCACCGCATGGGGATACGGAAGGCGGGGCGCGATCCATGGCCCGGACGCGGGTGGGGAGCCGGATTTCCTGCAGTATGCCCGGGGGCTCGCCGGGAAAGGTCCTAAAAACGCCACCGCGGCGCCCAAAAGAGCGCCGCGGTGGAAGTGATCAAGTGGAGCCGAGGGGAGTCGAACCCCTGTGCCGAAACAGTCCGCATTGCGCCTCTACGAGTGTGTCTGCGGATTGATTGTCGTCCGGGCGTGCCCCCGCAGCGGGGTGCTCCGTTCCAAGACATGCATCATCTCGTTCCGCCGAGGCATGTCAGCCCATTGGAACCAGCCTGATTTTTGACAGCGGCCCCCTTAGTCAGGCGTGGGGGGACTCACTGCGCAACCTAATTAGGCTGCGAGAGCGTACTGCGTGTTGGCAGTTGTGTTTTGCATGCTTTTAACGTGGCCATCATGCTCCACGACGCGCCACACAATGCGTTGCCTGTACGGTCGATGCCGGTACGGCCCCAGGTTGTCAAAGAGGTCTAACCTGACGATTGTAGGTTGCGTTGGCGAGGAGGCCAGCGGGGAAATCGGCGGAATGCGGGGTGCGTGGCAGCAGGGCGGTCGTGCCGGGATTATGCGGAGGGCGGGCGTGGAGGTGTGGAGGTGGAGGTGTGGACGAGGAGGCGTGGACGTGGAGGCGTTGTCAGGGACGCCGGCGACCCGTGTCCGCTGCCGCAGTCGCTTCGCTTGGTGCGGGACGCGGACTCGGGTCTTGGCTCACGGCGGTTGACGGTCGACCGCGTCCTCGCTGTGCTCGGGGATTCCGCTCGCGGACGTCCTCGCTCCACCAGGTTCCGCTCGGACTCTGCGAAGGCGAGCTCGGCACGTGGGGCGACCCTCGCGTGAATGGTGGGTGTGCGTGTGCCTCGCCGACTTCGAAGCCGCTCGCTGGGAATCCCCGTGCTTGCTCCGGGCGCTCGACATGCCGATGATGGGCGGGGGCGGGGTCGGCTGCGGGCGCTCGTGCGTCCGGAAGTTGGGCGCGGTTCCGGCGTATGTTTCCATGATGCACCGCGACCTTCCGCCAACCCGCATCCTGTTCCTGTGCCTGGGCAACATCTGCCGCAGTCCGGCGGCGGAGGGGATCTTCGTGCATCGCGCGCGGGAGCGCGGGGTGCTTGGGCATTACGCGGTGGACAGTGCTGGGCTGGGTGCGTGGCATGCGGGGGAGCGGCCGGACCCGCGCACGCTGGCCGAAGCGAAGCGGCGCGGGGTCGAGGTGCCGAGCTTGGCGCGGCAGATCACGGCGCGTGACTTCGAGAACCAGGACGTGATCGTCTACATGGACGCGCTGAACCACGCATCGCTCTCGAAGCGGGGTGCGCCTGCGGAGAAGCTGCGGGCCATGCTCAGCTTCCATCCGGAGGCGCTGGCGGAC
>CAMBSR010000238.1 GCA_945870475.1 Phycisphaera mikurensis NBRC 102666 | reverse complement strand
GGGGCGCGCCGTCCGCGCGGTGGGGGCAATGTGCTGTGCCAGGCGTGCGGCCGTTCAGGCCCGCTTCGTCGGCGGCTCGATCTTCGTGCGCCCACCCAGGTGCGGCCGCAGCGGCTCGGGGATGTTCACCGTGCCGTCGGCGTTCTGGTGGATCTCGAGCAGCGGGATCAGGACGCGCGGGCTCGCGATCACCGTGTTGTTGAGGGCCCACGCGAAGTGGGTCTTGCCGTCCGCATCCTTGTAGCGCAGGTTGAGGCGGCGGCACTGGTAGTCGCCGAGGCGGCTGGCGCTGTGCGTCTCGCCGTACTCGCCCGTGGGCGCGCCGTCCTTCCCGGCCTCGCCGCGGCCGGGCATCCAGCACTCCACGTCGATCATGTCCTCGTTCTTCATGCCCAGGTCGCCAGTGCAGCACTGGAGCAGCCGGTACGGCAGCCCGAGCGACTGGAGGATCTCCTCCACGTACCCGAGCATCCGTGCGTGCCACGCGCGGCTCTCCGCGTCGTCGGCCTTGCAGACCACCACCTGCTCCACCTTGTCGAACTGGTGGATGCGGTAGAGGCCCGCGGTGTCCTTGCCTGCGGCGCCGGCCTCGCGGCGGAAGCACGTGCTCACCGTGGTGTAGGTGAGGGGCAGGGCGCTCTCGGGAAGGATCTCGTCGGCGTGGATCCCCATGAGGCCCACCTCGCCGGTACCCGTGAGGAAGAGGTCATGGCCGCTGCCGCGCGCCGATTCCTCGATGTGGTACGCCTGCTCCCGCCCGAACGGGAAGAAGCCGGTGCCCTGCATGCACTCCTCCTTCACGATGACGGGCACGCCCACCGCCGTGAAGCCGTGCTTCTCCACCATGTGGTCGAATGCGTAGCGCAGCACCGCCTGGTGCAGCCGCATGCCCATCCCCGTGAGGATGTAGTGGCGCGTGCCGCTCATCTTGACGCCGCGCTCGAAGTCGGCCAGGCCGAGCTCCTTCACCAGCTCCAGGTGCGTGCGCGGCGCGAAGCCCTTGTTGTCCCGGAAGCTCTTCGACGGGTCGAAGCCCGCCGGGTGCCAGGTGCGCAGTTCCTTGTTGCCCGAGCTGTCCGGGCCCTTCGGCACGTCGCCGGCGGGCGGCTGCGGCACGCGCAGCAGGAGGTCGTTCCAGTGCGGCTCCACCAGGCGGAGCGCGTCCTCCAGGGTGGCCACCTCGCCCTTGAGGGCCATCGGCTTCGCTTCCAGTTCCGCCAGCTGCGCTTCCGCGGCGGTGCGCGCGGCCCCCTCGGCCGACTTGAGCTGGCCCTTCAACTTGCCGATCTGCGGACCGATTTCCTTGCTCAGCTTGTTCTGCTCGGCGCGCGCCGTCTCCAGCTTCTGCAGGATGGCGCGGCGCTCCTCGTCCAAGGCCAGCAGGCGATCGAAGTCCACCTCGGCGTTCTTGTCGCGCGCGCCCTGGCGGAAGCGTTCCGGGTTCTCACGGAGCTGTCGGATGTCGATCATGGGGCGGGAATCGTACTTCCCGCGGGTGGCCGCGGCGCCCGTGGATGCAGGTGCGCCCGGCGGCCCCGTTCAGCTTCCCGCGGTGCGGTAGTTGGGCGGCTCCGCCCAGCGCATCTTGTCGACGAGCGTCTCCCAGTAGCTCGAGTCCGGCCGCGCCACGATCCGCGCCATCGCGCCGTGGCGCGCGGCGGTGACCGTGTCGCCCACCTTGAGGCCCACGTTGATGTGCCCGTCCAGGACGAGCGTGGTGCCCTCGTTGGCGCGCACCACCCGAGCCTCCACGGTGAGCCGCGAGGGCAGCACCACCGGCCGGAAGGCCAGCGAATGCGCCGCGCTCGGCGTCACCACGATGGCCTCCACGTCCGGGTGGACGATCGGCCCGCCGGCGCTCGCGTTGTATGCGGTGCTTCCCACGGGCGTCGCCACGATGATGCCGTCGCCCAGGAACTCGGGGCCCGCTTCCGAGCCCAGTCGCAGCGCCAGCTCGATCATGCGGAAGGGCGCGCCCGCGGTCACCACGAAGTCGTTGACCGCCAGGCCCTCGTAGCGCGTGGCGCCGTCCGGGCCGCGCACGGACACCGAGAGCACCATGCGTTCGCGCACCACCGGCGCCGACCCGAAGATCGACGTGGCGTGCGCCTCCAGCTCGTGCGTGTGGAACTCGGCCAGGAAGCCGAGCCGGCCGATGTTGATTCCCACCACCGGCACGCCGCGGTCGATGAACTGCCGCAGCGCGGCCATGATGGTGCCGTCGCCGCCCACCACCACGGCGCGGTCTGCCTGCAGCCCGGCGGGGATGGCATCGTTGACGTCGAACTCGCCCACCACGGTCGCGTGGCGCGACACGATGGCGCGCACGGCGTCGAGCACCTCGCCGGTACCGGCGCGCGCGCGGGCGCTCAGGAGCACTGCTCGCATCAGGCCACCATTCCCTTCGTGAGGCGCATGAACGCGGTCTCCAGGTTGACGGGTTCCTCGGTCATCGAAAGGAGCCGGAATCCGGCCGTCACCAGGCGCGCGGGCAGGTCGCTCACCGCCACCGGCGCCTGCGCGTCCAGGATCACGTCGATGCGCGGCTTCATGCCGTCGCGCTCCACCACGTTGGCCTTGGCCACGCCCTTGACGGCGGCCAGGAGCTCCGCAGCCTCCTTGTGGCGGTCCTCCACGGAGACCTGCACCACGGCGCCGCTGCCCACCTTCTGCATGATGTCGCGCACGCCGCCGGCGTAGATCAGCTCGCCGCGCTCGATGATGGCCACCATGTTGCAGATGTCCGCGAGCTCGTGCAGGATGTGGCTGCTGATGATGATGGTCTTCCCCATGCGCCGGAGCTCCTTGAGGAGTTCGCGCATCTCGATGCGCGCGCGCGGGTCGAGGCCCGAGGCCGGCTCATCCATCAGGAGCACCTTCGGGTCGTGCAGGAGGACGCGCGCCACGCTCAGGCGCTGCTGCATGCCGCGGCTGAGGCCGTTCACCTCGGCGTCGGCCTTGTAGTTGAGGTCGGTGAGGTCCAGCACGTCGCGCAGCGCGCGCTCGCGGCGGTCGCCGTGGATGCCGTAGCACGCCGCGAAGAACTGCAGGTACTCCGTCACCAGCATGTCGTCGTACGCGCCCATGAAGTCGGGCACGTAGCCGATCACCGGGCGGATGAGCGGGTTCTGGTAGCCGACGGTCTTGCCGTCGATCCGCGCCTCGCCCCAGGTGGGCTTCAGCAGCGTGGCCAGGATCTTGATGGTGGTGGTCTTGCCGGCGCCGTTCGGGCCGATGAAGCCGCAGCACGCGCCTTCGTCGATCTGCAGGTTGAGGTTGTTCAGGGCGACCAGTTCACCGTACTTCTTGGTGAGGTTGGTCGTCTCGATCATCGGCATGGTGGGATCATTCTAGGGCGATGTACCGCCCGACCGCAGGCGTCACTTTCCGGCACGCGTCGGCGGAACCATGGCACCCGGCACCGAGGGCAGCGGGAACACCACGCGGACAAAGGTGTCGCCGTCGGCCGGGGCCTCGTCGCCGTCGATCGTGAAGGGGAAGGGCATGCCCAGCGAGACCCGCTCGCCGCCGTCATGGAGCCGCCCGATCACGATCAGGCAGGGCGACGAGAACCAGCGTGAGAGGTCCACCTGGCGGGCCATGTCGCGCTCCACGCGGACGGCGTCGCCGCGGAAGAAGTTCGAGCCCTGCTTGGGGTCGAGCAGGTAGCCGGGCGGCTGCAGCATGCCGTAGAGCTGCAGCATGTCGAGGCGCTGCTTGCCCTCCAGCACCTGCGACGG
>CAMBSR010000237.1 GCA_945870475.1 Phycisphaera mikurensis NBRC 102666 | reverse complement strand
GATGTGATGGCATGGGGAACCTTCAGGGTATACGCAACTCGACACCCGGAATCCCCGATGAATCGCCCAGATTAGAGACATTCTCAGCCGGATCCACCCCCGCAGTTCAGGTGGCTGCGGCTGCTCGCGCCCCATCCAGCCCGCCGTAGGTGCGCCGCCGCGCGGCAAAGTCAGCCAGGGCCGTTTGAAGTTCCGGGACCTTGAACTCCGGCCACAGGACGTCGGTGACGTACAGCTCGGCGTAGCTGATCTGCCAGAGCAGGAAATTCGAGATGCGCCGCTCGCCGGCGGTGCGCACCAGGAGGTCCGGGTCCGGCAGGCCGTGGGTGTCGAGGGCGTCGGCGATGGTGGCCTCATCCACCGCGCCTGGATCCAGCTCGCCCCGCCGGACGCGCTGGGCCACGGTCTGGACGGCGTCGACGATCTCCTGGCGGGAGCCGTAGTTCATGGCCAGGCAGAGGGTCATGCCGGTGCACGTGCTCGTCTCGTCCTCGGTGCGGTCGAGTTCGGCGAGGACGGGCGCGGGGAGTCCCTCGCGCCGACCGATCCGTCGGAACCGCACGTTGTTGGCAAGCATCATCTGTCGCTCGAGCTGCAGGTGGTGCCGGGCGAGTTCCATGAGCGCGGTGACCTCGTCCTCCGGGCGCTTCCAGTTCTCGCTTGAGAAGGAATAGAGGGTCAGTGCCTCGACGCCCAGGCGCGCGCATTCCTCCACCACCGCGCGCACGCGGCGCGCACCTTCTCGGTGCCCGGCGATCCGGGGCAGGCCGCGGCTGGCCGCCCAGCGGCCGTTGCCGTCCATGATGATGGCGATGTGTCGCGGGATGCGCATCGGTTCAGGCCGTCGCCAGGGCAATGGCGCGTCGGCCGTCGACCAGCGTCTGGGTGCGCTCGGGCCCGAGGCTGACCACTTCGATGGGGATGCCGGTCACTTCCTCGATGCGCGAGAGGTACTTGCGTGCCGTCGCGGGGAGCGAATCGCGGTCCGCGGCGTCGCGGATCTCGTCGGACCATCCGGGCATGGTCTCGTAGATCGGCGTCACGCCCTCGAGGCGGTGCGCGTCGGGGATGAAGCGGTCGGTCTCGGTGCCGTCGGGCAACCGGTAGCGCACGCAGAGCTTGATCTCGTCGAAGCCGCTGAGGACGTCAAAGAGCGTGCAGGCGATGCCGGTGGCGCCGCAGACCATGGCGCTGTAGCGAACGGCCACCAGGTCGAGCCATCCGCAGCGGCGGGGGCGGCCGGTGGTGGTGCCGTACTCGCGTCCGCGCTCGCGGATCCGGTGGCCGAGCTCGTTGTCGAGCTCGGTGGGGAAGGGGCCCGCGCCGACGCGCGTGCTGTACGCCTTCATGATGCCGAGCACGCGGCCGATGGCGGCGCCGGGGACGCCGGTGCCGGCGGGAATACCGAGCGTCGAGCAGTTGCTGCTCGTCACGTACGGGAAGGTGCCGTGGTCGATGTCGAGCAGGCTGGCGTTCGCGCCCTCGAAGAGGATCCGGCGTCCGGCGCGGATCGAGTCATGCAGCGCGTAGACGGTGTCGTCCACGTGCGGACGCAGGCGCTCGCCGAACTCCGCGTAGCGGGTGGCCAGTGCTTCGGGGTCGAGCGGCGCGGTCTTCACGCCGAGGGCCTCGATCTCCGCGGTGCGCAGCTTGCAGATCACGTGCAGGCGGCTGCGGAGGTACTCGGGATCGAGGAGGTCGCCGACGCGGATCGCCATGCTGCGGCGGACCTTGTCCGCGTAGGCCGGGCCGATGCCGCGGCGCGTGGTGCCGATCGACAGGTTGCCCTGGTCGTGCGCGGTCTTGGAGGTGAGGTACTCCTCGAGCGCCGCGTCCTGCTCCTTGTGGTAGGGCATGACCACGTGCGCACGATCGCTGATGCGCAGGTTGGTGCCCACGCGGATGCCGCGGGCGCGCAGGGTGTCGATCTCCTGGAGGAGCTTCTCCGGGTCGACCACCACGCCGTTGCCGATGACGCAGGTCTTGTCGCCGTACAGGATGCCGGAGGGGATGAGGTGCAGCGCGTAGCGCTCGGTGCCCACCTGGACTGTGTGGCCGGCGTTGGCGCCGCCGTTGTAGCGGACGATCACGTCGTGCTCGGAGGTGAGCAGGTCGACGATCTTTCCCTTGCCCTCGTCGCCCCATTGGAGGCCAACGACGGCGGTGTGGACGGTGGGCGCGGTACGGTGTCCGGTGGTCACGGTGAAAGCTCCGCAAGCAGGGGTGTCGAGCGCAAAGGGCGAATGCTACCGCCTGCAGGATGCCCGGATTGCCGCAGGTCCTACGATGCGTGCATACGCATGGACACCGCGCTCACCATCGCCGGACAGGGTTCCCCTGACTCCGTGTCCATGCCCGCCGATCGCGCGCTTGGCGGCGTGGAACCGCGGTTCGAGGGGCTCTACCTCCACGTCCCGTTCTGCTTCCACAAGTGCCACTACTGCGACTTCTACAGCTTCGTCGACCGCGAGGACCGGCAGGATGCCTACGCCGCGCGCATCGATGCAGAGCTCGCCACCATGTCGCGGTTCGTGCATGCACCGCTCCGCACGGTGTTCGTCGGCGGCGGGACGCCCACGCTCCTGCGTCCGGACGTGCTGCGGCGGACGCTCGAGTCGGTGCGCACGCGCGTGCCGCTCGCGGCAGGCGCCGAGTGGACGGTGGAGGCGAACCCGGAGACCGTCACCGCCGAGGTGGCCGCGGTGCTCGTGGCCTCGGGCGTGAACCGCGTCTCGCTCGGTGCGCAGAGCTTCCATGAACGCCACCTGAAGACGCTCGAACGCTGGCATGACCCGGCGAGCGTGGCCCGCGCGGTGGGCATCCTGCGCGATGCGGGGATCGGGCGCGTCAACCTGGACCTGATCTTCGGCATCCCCGGCGAGACGCTCGCGGAGTGGGAGGCGGACCTGCGTGCGGTGCTGGCCTTGGGCACGGACCACCTGAGCTGCTACGGGCTCACCTACGAAGCGAACACCGCCATGACGGTGCGCATGGAGCGCGGTGAGTTCGAACCCTGCGACGACGGGCTGGAAGCATCGATGCTGGAGCGCGCGGCGGCCATCCTGCGCGATGCCGGGTTCGCGCATTACGAGGTGAGCAACTGGGCGCGCGTGAAGGACGGCGACCCGCATGCCGAGGAGTGCCGCCACAACATGCTGTACTGGCGCAACCGCGACTGGCTGGCGATCGGGCCGAGTGCGTCCGGTCATGCGCAGGGCGTGCGCTGGAAGAACGTGCCGCGCCTCGGCGACTGGCTGGCCGCGGAGGGCGCGAGCCCGGCGGTGGACGTGGAGCACGCCACGCCCGACATGCGCGCGGGTGAGCGCCTGATGATGGGCCTGCGGCTGCGGGCCGGTCTTCCCCTTGCCGAGGTCGACGAGATCCTGTCGCTCGGCGCGGAGGGCGCTGCGCGGGCGCGTGCCATTCACGCGGCGGTGGAGGAGGGGATGATGGAGCGCGCGGATGGCGCGCTGCGCTTCACCGAGCGCGGCATGATGCTCGCGAACATGGTGCTCGCGAAGCTCGTTTGACGTGTGACGCGTGCGCGCCGGGAACGTGCTGGGATGATCGTGCTGGGATGACCGTGCTGGGATGACCGTGCTGGGATCGCTCAGCCCCCCAGGTAGCGCTTGATGCCGCGGATCGTCGACTGGCGGCCGATCTCGGCGATCGACTCGGTCAGCGGGATCTCCTTCGGGCAGACCTTCACGCAGTTCTGGCTGTTGCCGCAGTCGGCGATGCCGCCC
>CAMBSR010000236.1 GCA_945870475.1 Phycisphaera mikurensis NBRC 102666 | reverse complement strand
GTACCCCACCACCGCCACCGCGCTGAAGGATCACGGCGAGGGCAACACCGCCTTGGCCGACGGCGGCGCCGCGCCTGCCATCGGCATCTACTGGCTCGCCACCGCGCCCGGCCGGATCCTGTTCCTGCCGCCGTGGACCGTGCGCCACCAGCCCGAGGGCGACTCCATCGAGTGGCTGCCCGCGGCGCAGATGCGCGGGACCGCCGCACCGGCCACGCCTGCCGCGCCCTCCACCACCACGAAGGAATGACCGTGCAGTCCGTCGACGAACGCGGCCTTCCTCCCGGCTACCCCTTCAATCCCGACTGGGAGACGACGCCGCGCGAGTACGTGCGCCGCCGCGATGCGGGTGAGCAGATCGTTCTCCTCGACTGCCGGACCGTGCCCGAGCGCGACCTGGCGAGCATCGCCGGCGCGATCCACGTACCGATGCACGAACTCGGCGCACGCATCGAGGAACTCCGCGCCCACGAGTCGACGCCGGTGGTCGTCTTCTGCCACCACGGCGCACGCAGCCTGCAGGTGACCGCCGCACTCCGGCAGGCGGGATTCGACGATGTCCGCAGCATGGCCGGCGGCATCCACCTCTGGTCGCTCGACATCGATCCGACCGTTGCGGTCTACTGAACCCGTGCTTCGGCTTCGACTCATCACCGGACCGGTCCTGATCCTTGCGCTCCTGGCGCTGCTCTGGGGCGATGGCCGGATGTCCGCATCGCTGCACGAGAACGACCTGGTCCGTTCCGCCATAGGCACCGCCGACGGCGTGGTGCTCGCGGCGCTGGCAGTGCTGGTGCTGGCCCCGCTTTTGGCGCGCGAACTGGCCGCCATGCTCCGCTCGGCGGGGATCGCGGCGCCCACGGGGTTCACGGTGCTCGCCGCCGTGGCCGGCGTGGTCGCGGTCCGCGCGGCGCCGGCGTTCGCGTCGCCTTCGCACGCCGCCGGGGCAATGGCGGGCGCGCTCTGGGCGGTGCTCTCGCTGGCGCTCATCGTGCACAGCCGCGGTGCACGCATCGATGGCGTGGTGGCTGCCACCGGCGGCACGCTCCTCGCGTTCACCTACATCGGCGCGATGCTCGGCACGTGGCTCCTGGTCCGCACCGAGGTGGGACCGTGGGTGCTCGCGGGCGCGATCCTCACCGTGAAGGCGAGCGACATCGGCGCGTACGCCGTGGGCATGTCGATCGGCCGGCACAAGATGATCCCCTGGCTCAGCCCGGCGAAGAGCTGGGAAGGGCTGGTGGGCGGCATCGCGTTCGCCGCCATCGTCGGCGGGCTCCTTGCCTGGTGGAGCGATGCCCTGCCGGATGCACGCGACCATGTGGCGCCGCTCCTCGGCGCGGCCACCGGCGCCGTGCTCGGCGTGGTGGGCACCTTCGGCGACCTTGCCGAAAGCCTGGTGAAGCGCAGCGCAGGCGTCAAGGATTCCGGCCGGATACTTCCCGGCATGGGCGGGATCTTCGATGTCCTTGACAGCCCGCTTCTTGCGGCGCCCGTCGTGCTCCTGGCGCTCCATTTGCGCTGATTGCGCCGATTCGCGCGGAAGGCAACGAAATGAGCGCCGGAACGGGTACGCTTGGGGGCTCGCGCCCGGCGCGACACCCACCATGAGCCTCATCTCCCACCTCCGCGCGCTCCACTCCGTCGACAGCCTCGTTCGAGGCATCAAGACCCGCTTCGACAATGCGGATTCGGACCGACGGCGTCACCAGACGCAGGTGGACCTCCTCGCCGGCAAGCGCCGCGACCAGGAAGCACAGCTTCGGCAGATCCAGGCCACCGTGGCGAACCTCGAGCTCGAGGACGGCACGTTCAAGGCCCGCCTCGAGACGCTCCGCTCCGAGCTCAACAGCTCCGCCAACCCGCGCCAGTACAACGCCCTCCGCGACGAGCTGAAGGTCATCGAAGGCAAGCGCGACGAGCTGGCCGAGCGCATCCTGGCCCAGATGGAGAACCTGGAGAAGCTCAAGACCGAGATGGCCGCGAGCGAAGCCCCGCTTTCCGACCGCACCCGCCTCCGCGACATGGCGAAGGCAGCGCTCGAAGAGGCGAAGGCCGAACTCGGCGGACGCCTCGCCGAGCTCGAGGCGCAGCGCGAGCGCGCCGCGGCCAACCTGAAGGAAGAAGCCCGCGAGGCCTTCGACGAGGCCGCCGACCGCAACGACGGCGAGGCGCTGGCCGAGGTGACCATCGTCAGCCTGCGCCACCGCGAGTTCGCCTGCGGCGGATGCAATGCCGAGCTCCCGCTCGATGCCTACAGCCGCGTGGCCGCGCAGAACGAGCAGGTGGTGACCTGCATGAGCTGCGGCCGGATCCTCTACATGGACAACATCCCGGAACGCCCGGACGCCAAGAAGAAGGCCGCTGCCAAGAAGGAAGCCGCCATCGACCCCGACGGGCTCGGCTGAGCGCCGGCACGCCGGAAGACCGCACTGCAGGAAGCAGACACACGACACGCACAGGGAACACGGAAGTTCGCATGAGCCTGAGCAACCATCGAATCACCGGAATGCCCGGAGCCCCCGCCTCCACGGACGTCACGCGCGAGATGACCGCCGCCGAACGGCAGGCGACGATCGTCGCCGCCAGCCAGGCCGAGAAGCTGCGCGAACTCTGGTGCCAGGCGCGCGACCGCGCACGCCAGGCGCCCCCCGGATCGCCCGCATTCGCGCGCGTGGCCGACCTCGCTGCCGCATTCGCTGCCATGGCCGTCCGCGCCGACGAACGCCAGAAGGCGAAGGCCGTGGTGGGCGATGCGCTCAAGACGCTGCGCGCCGCCTGCCTGGCGGACCGCAACGACGCCCCGCGCCACCTCGCACTGGCACGAACCCTGGAACTCGCGGCCGCCCATGAAGCAGCAGGCGGCGATGCCCGGGCGGCGTTCGATGCCCTGCGCGCGGCCATCGCCACCGTCTCTCCCTTCGCGGACCGCCTGCGCAAGCCCGGGACCGATGCCATCACCCGCGTCGCGATCGCGGGCTCCCTGCTTCGTCCGATCGCCACCGCCGCCAGGATGATCGACAACATCGACCAGCGGCGCATGGCCTACCGCCAGGTCTGGGACGAGGCACGCGCGTGGGCCAAGGTCGCCAAGGGCGCGCCCGACCATGCCGCCGCCGTCGAGATGGCCGTCGTGGCCGCGTTCGACCTGGCAGCGGAGGAAGCCGCGGAGTCCGCCAGCCAGTGCCTCGAGCGCTGCGAGGAGCTGCGCCCGCACATCAACTCGCTCCAGAAGGTCCGTGGCGACGACGGCGTGGTGCGCATGCATCGCGCGGCGTTTGCGCGGCTCTCTGCCGACGCCTGGAGCCGCCTCGGCGACTCCTCCGAGGCGGCCCGTCTCCTCCGCGAAGCCGCCGTCCACCTCGACGCCGCGTCACGCATGCCCGACGCGGACCATGCACACCTCGCCCGGCAGCGCACCGCGCTCGACGCGCAGCGCGCGGCCCTCGAGGCCGTGCCCGCCTGACCGCCGGCTGCCGGCCGCAGCGCCACCCCGCCGTTCCGTAGACTCGCACCATGTCCCCGCCCGACGCCTGCCTCCGAACGACCATCGCCGGCGTCGAGATGGCCTCGCCCATCGTCGCCGCCGCCGGCACCTGCGGCTACGTGGATGAGCTCGCCGACGCGTTCGACCTCCGCTGGCTGGGCGCCGTCACCACCAAGAGCATCACCGCCGAGGAGCGCGCCGGCAACGACCCGTGGCGCATCATCGACGTGCCGGGCGGCATGATGAACGCCATCGGCCTCGCAAACGTG
>CAMBSR010000235.1 GCA_945870475.1 Phycisphaera mikurensis NBRC 102666 | reverse complement strand
TACGCGTTGCCGTCGAGCTCGCGATCGAGCGCGGCGCAGTGGATCATCACGTCGGGGTGCTCGTCGTGCACGCGCTTCACGCCTGCGGGCGCGGCCACCAGGCAGATCATCTGGATGTCACGGCAGCCGGCGTCCTTCACGTAGCGGATGGCGGCACACGCGCTGCCGCCGGTGGCGAGCATCGGGTCGATGACGATGGCGTAGCCCTCGCTGACGTCGTGCGGGAGCTTCGCGTAGTAGAAGACGGGGCGATGCGTCGACTCGTCGCGCCGAATGCCGATGTGCCCGACGCGCGCCTCCGGAAAGAGCTGCAGCACGCCGTCGGTCATGCTGAGGCCGGCGCGCAGGATGGGCACCAGCGTCACCGGGCGGCTCAGCTGCCGGCACTCCGTCTCCTCGAGCGGCGTGGTGACGCGCACGGGCCGCGTGTCGAAGCGGCGCGAGACCTCGTACGTCATGAGGCCGGCGATCTCGTTGAGAAGGCGCCGGAAGTCGGCGGGCCCCGTGGCGCGATCGCGGACGATCGAGAGCTTGTGCTGGATCAGCGGGTGATCGAAGATCCGCAGGCCGGTGAATGCGTCGGACTGGGTGGGCATGCGTGCGTTCCTGACGGTCAAGCGTAGACTGCGCGGTCCGGCCGCGACGAGCGCGCCGGAGGAGGAACCATGGAAACCACGCCGACCCGAACCACCCGCCGCAGCAGCACCGTCCTGGTGGGGGCAGGCGCCTTCGCCGGTGCGGCCGCCGTGCTCCTCCTGGGGGCCGCGTTCACGCAGGACCCGACGCCCGCCCGCCCGGCCGGCCGCGCCAAGCCGACGCCCGAGCAGGTCACCGCCGAGACCGACGCGGCCATGAAGGTGCTCAACCAGTTCGTCGGCCGCTGGGACGTGAAGGGCCAGTCGTTCGACGAGAACGACAAGCCGGTCGAGGACTTCGCCGGCAGCGCGCACTACACCTTCGTCCTCTCCGAGAACTTCCTGCTGGGCGAGACCACGCTCCAGGCGGGCAAGTACGTCCTCGACCAGAAGGAGTACTTCGGCTACTCGCCGGGCCTCGACAAGTACACGCACGTGGTGCTCACCGAGCTCGACAAGTCGATGATCTACCAGCACGGCGAGTGGATGGCCGAGGTGGGATCCTTCGTCTTCGCCATGGCCGCGCCGCTCGACACGCCCAGGGGCACGCCCCGCAGCGTCGGCTACGAGTACACGTTCGGCCAGGGCACCATCGCCATCACCATGACCATGCAGAGCGGCGTCAAGCCGCCGCGCCACGTCCGCATGCTCCTCACCAAGTCGAAGCAGCCCGATGCGCCGCGCAACGAGAACGGCATGCCCACGGGCAGCTCCAAGATCCAGTACGCGCGCGGAGACCCGGCGAAGATCCAGCAGCAGATGCAGGAATCCATGAGCCAGATGTCCGCGCAGAAGCAGGCGATGGCGCAGTACATCAACGGCATGGACATGGGCTGGGATGCCGAGATGGACCACTACATGGACATGAAGATGGACCAGGAAGTGGGCAACGAGACCCGTGAACTGATGCGTGGACCCGAATGAGCAAGCTCCCCCGACTCGCCATCATCGGCCGTCCCAACGTCGGCAAGTCGAGCCTGTTCAACAGGATCGCCGGACGCCGCATCTCGATCGTGGACCCGACGCCCGGCGTCACCCGCGACCGCGTCACCACCATCGTGGAGCTTGACCCGCCGCCGGAGATGCGCGACCAGGAGCCGCGGTTCGTGGAACTGATGGACACCGGCGGCTACGGCGTCTACAGCGCCGAGGGCGGCGAGATCGACGATGCCGGCAAGGACCTCTCCTTGCTCACGCCGGACATCGAGAAGCAGATCCGCACCGCTGCGGAGCAGGCCGAGCTCATCCTCTTCGTCATCGACGCGCGCGACGGCATCGTCCCGCTCGACGAGATGGTGGCCAAGCTGATCCGCACCGCGGGGCTCTCGCAGAAGGTGATCTCCGTGGCCAACAAGGTCGACGACCCGAGCTGGGACGCCGACGGCATCGAGGCGGCGGCGCTCGGCTTCGGCGAGCCCGTCCTGGTGAGCGCCAACTCCGGCTACGGCACGCGCATGCTGAAGGAAGCCCTCTGGGAGCGCCTCGGCAACGTGAGCGTCACGGAGAAGCCCGAGAATCCCGAGGCACTGTTCGCGATCGTCGGCCGCCGCAATGCGGGCAAGAGCTCGCTGGTGAACGCGCTGGCCGGCGAGCCGCGCGTGATCGTCAGCGAGATCGCAGGCACCACCCGCGACGCGGTGGACGTGCGCTTCGACATGGGCGGCAAGGTGCTCGTGGCCATCGACACCGCGGGCGTCCGCAAGCGCAAGAGCTGGGCGGACGACGTCGAGTTCTATTCCTACGCGCGCACCGAGAACGCCATCGACCGCGCCGACGTGTGCGTGCTGCTCCTCGACGCCACCGAGAAGTGCTCGCAGGTGGAGAAGCGCCTGGCCAGCAAGCTGGAGGAGAGCTACAAGCCCACCGTCATCGCGGTGAACAAGTGGGACCTGGTGGCCGGCAAGCTGACGCCCAAGGACTACATCGAGTACCTGACGCAGGAATTCCCCGGGCTCGAGTACGCGCCCATCGTCTTCATCAGCGCCAAGGACGGGACCGGCCTGCGCGAGATGCTGGCGATGGTCGCCAACCTCGACCAGCAGGCGAAGCACCGCGAGGGCACCGGCCGCATCAACAACGCGGTGCGCACCATCCTGGAGGCCCGCGGCCCCAGCAGCAACCTCGGCACGCGCGCCAAGGTGTTCTACGTGGCACAGATCGACGTGAAGCCGCCCACCATCGCCATGGTGGTGAACAAGCCCGACCTCTTCGAGGGCACCTACGAGCGTTACTTCAAGAACCAGCTGCGCGAGCACCTGCCGTTCAGCGAGGTGCCGATCAAGCTGGTGTTCAGCGAGCGCAAGCGCGAGCACCGGGAATACTGATCGCGGCGATCGCCCGGTGAATGCCTCCCGCCGGCATCACCCCGGACGAACGGCCCAGTCCACCACGAACGCCGCGGCCGCCAGTGCGCCGACGATGCCCGTGGCAATGGACGTGGCCGCGAATGCATCGAGCGGCGCCACGCGGAATGCCGAGCGGGCCAGCAGCGCCGAAGCCACGGCGAACGATGCACCGTCGAATGCCGTCTTGAGCGCGCCGTGGCCCACGGGAACGAAGTGCGCCAGCATCGCCACCGCCACGCAGGCGAAGGTGCGGCTCGCGATGTCGAACGCCGAACCGGCAGGCCGCCCGCGGACCAGCGAGAGCGCCGCGAAGGCCAGCGAACCCGCGGCGGTGCAGAGGATGATCCAGACCACCGCCGCACCGGCCGCCGAGAGCCGCTGGATGATGGCCGCTTCACCCGGAATCCCGGGCATCAGCGCAGATGCGCCCGCCAGGCAACCAAGCGAATAGACCAGGAGCGCCGAGGCACCCACGCCGGCCCAGAAGCGGAAGTCGCCCTCCGGGCAGAGCGGTTGATCGTGCGCGCGATTGATCATCGGGCGGGCATCGTAGCCCCGCGCCGGGATATCCTCGACCACGCAATGAAGGTCCAGATCCGCGATCGAAGCCGCCGTCCGGTCGGCGTGGCGAGCGTCGATCCCGCGCAGCGGCCGACGCGCGTGCGTGCCGTCGCGGCGGACGGATCGGAGCACGAGGTCTACCTCGACTGGGAACGCGCCATCGACGACGGCGGGCGCCTGCGCTCGTGCATCGCATGCGGCTGTCCGCACGTCTACCGCCGGCGCACGCTGCCGACGTTCG
>CAMBSR010000234.1 GCA_945870475.1 Phycisphaera mikurensis NBRC 102666 | reverse complement strand
CTGACCGACGGCGGCGTGGCGATCGCCGCGGCCATCCTCCTGATGGTGCTGCCGGCGCGCGACGGATCGCAGCGCGCGATCGTGCCATGGAGCATGACGCGCGACCTGCCGTGGGGCGTGTTCATCCTCTTCGGCGGCGGGCTGGCCATCGGCGACGCCATGCAGCGCACGGGACTCTCGCAGGCCATTGGGCAATCGCTCGCGGGGCTCGGGGCGTTGCCCTCGGTGGCGGTCATCGGAAGCGTGGTACTGGCGATGGCGTTCGCGAGCGAGATCGGGAGCAACACGGCGCTGACCGCGACCGCGGTACCGATCCTGGGCGCCATGGCGCCGGCACTCGGGATCCCGGTGACCACCATGGCAGTGGCCACCGCGTTCGGCGCGAGCTACGCGTTCATGCTTCCGGTGGGCACGCCGCCCAACGCGCTGGTGTTCGCCACGGGGAAGGTGCCGCACGGCGCGATGGTGCGCGTCGGGCTGGTGCTTGACCTGGCCGGCGCGGTGGTGATCACGGTGATGCTCTGGATCCTCTCCTGAGCTTCGTGCGGCACGCGGGCCGCGAGCGTGCAGGACGCGTCAGATGCTGCGCCGCACGAGCGCGGTGCCGGCCGTGAGCCCCACGGCACCGATGGCCGCGAGGACCACCAGCGGCATCCACAGTTCGTCGGGTCCCCAGTTGCGCCAGGTGGCGCCTTCGGCAGCCATCACGGCCCACTTGAAGGGGCTGACGTTGCTCGCCGCGCGCAGGAAGGGAGGCATGAAGACGAGCGGCACCGTTCCGCCGCCGACCATCGCCAGCACCAGGAGCACGGCGCGCCCCGCGCCCTGCGTTCCACCCTCCGTGCGGAAGCCCGCCGCCAGCAGCATCATGAGCCCCGAGAAGCCGAAGGCGGTGACGGCGACCACCACCGCCATGGCCACCCAGGAGGACACGGCCACGTGGAAGAACGCGATGCCGAAGAACACCAGCAGCCACTCCGTGGCCATGCAGGTGAGGAAGCAGGCGAGCGCCTTGCCCATGAGGATGTCGTTGGGGCTCATGGGCGAGACGCGCAGCCGCACCAGCGTGCCGCGCTGGCGTTCCTCGGCGATGCCGGAACCGAAGGCGAGCACTGCCCCGAACAGCGCCCATGCCACGCCCTGCGTGAAGGAGATGGCGAAGCTGTTGGCGGGAATGCCGGGGCGCATGGCGAGCTCGGTGACGTCGACGGAGACGGGCTTCCAGCCGGACATGCCGGATGCGCCCGATGCGCCCGATGCGCGGGCGGCGCCCGCATCCTTCGACGACTGCGCCGCCATCGAACGCGCGCGGCCGAGCGCCGCGCGGATGGCGAACTGGTCCGAGGCCGACATGTCCGAAGCCTTGAGCGAGGCCTCCATGCGATCGAGCGCACGGCCGAACTGCGCGGGGTCGGCCATGGAGGAGAAGACGGTGCGGAAGCCAACCTCGTGCACCTTGCCGACGAGCATGGAGCCCTCCGCGCGCCGCGAAGGATCCACCACGAGGCCCAGGTGCGGGCCGGCACCCGTGAGCATCCCGTCGACGCCTTCCGCGTAGGACGCAGGCACCACCACCAGCGCCGCAGCGGTGCCGCTGCGCACCAGGCGTTCGCCGTCCTCGCGCGATTCGACGCGGTTGAGGACGAAGGCGCCGTCCTCGGAAAGCGCGCGCACCAGCGTGTCGGCCGCCGGCGAGGCAGACTCCACGAACGCGGCCACGCGCATCGGTTCCGCGGTGGTGCCGCTGAAGACGTAGCCGAAGAAGAGCGCGATCGCCAGCGGGAAGACGAACGTGAAGAAGGCTGCCGCGCGATCGCGCGAGAGAAGCCGCAGGTCCTTGAGTGCCAGCACGAGGGAGGCGCGCATCAGTCGCGGAGCCTCCGTCCGGTGAGGGCGAGGAAGACGGTCTCCAGGTCGGGCTGGTCGATGCGGACCGCGGTGGCGCCGCCCTCGGCGAGTGCGCGCTCGATCTCGCGGAGCGGCTCGCGCGTGCGCGTAATGCGAGCACCGGACGGCGTGTCCACCGTGACCACGCTCTCGCCGCCGTGCGCCGCGATGAGTTCGGGCACGCTGCCGGTGGCAAGGACACGCCCATGGTCGACGATGGCCACGCGCGAGCACAGCCGCTGCGCCTCTTCCATGTAATGCGTCGTGTAGATGACGGCGCGGCCCTCGGCGGCCAGGCGCTGCACCAGCTCCAGGATGCCGGAGCGGCTCTGCGGGTCCACGCCGGCGGTGGGCTCGTCCAGCATGATCACCGGCGGGTCATGGACGATGGCTGCCGCCAGGTTCAGGCGCCGCTGCATGCCGCCGGAATAGGTGCGCACGCGATCGCGTGCGCGTGGGAGGAGCCCCACCATGTCGAGCAGTTCGTCGGCGCGCCGCACGGGGTCGTGGACACCGTGGATCTTGGCAAGGAACACCAGGTTCTCGCGGGCGGTCAGGTCTTCGTAGAGCGCGATCTGCTGGGGCGCCAGGCCGATGAGCCGGCGGGCCGCCGGATCGCGCGGCGCTCCGGCATCGCCGAGCTGGACGCTGCCGGAGTCGGGCACGATCAATCCCGTGCAGATGGCGAGCGCCGTGCTCTTGCCGGCGCCGTTGGGGCCGAGGAGCCCCAGCACCTCGCCGCGCTCGGCGTGGAAGCCCACGCCGTCGAGGGCGCGCACGCTGCCGAAGGACTTGCGGAGTTCGGTGACGCGGATCACGGGAGGCCCACTCTACGCGGTGCGGGTGCGCCTCAGCGCGCGATCGACGGACGGATCTTCATGCACACGTCGATGATGCTCATGACGCGGTCGCGCTGCTCGCGTTCGAGCGGCAGGCGCGGCAGGCGCAGGCGCTCGTTGCCCCAGCCGGCGCGGGCCTGCGCCAGCTTCACCAGGTGGACGAACTGCGGGCCCGCATCCAGGCGCAGGAGCGGCAGGAACCAGCGATAGAGCTCCGCGGCCTCCTCCAGGCGGCCCGACGCAGCCAGGTCAAAGAGCCGCACGCTCTCGGCGGGGAAGCCGTTCACGAGGCCGGCGATCCACCCGTCGGCGCCCGCGGCCAGGCCCTCGAGCACCATGTCGTCGATTCCCACGTAGACGGCCAGGCGATCGCCCAGGCGCGCGCGGATGGCGGTCATGCGGCGAATGTCGCCGCTCGACTCCTTGATGGCATGCAGGTTGGCGTGCGCCGTGGCCAGCTCCTCCACCTGTTCCGGCAGGACATCGGTGCCGTACGCGGGCGGGTTGTTGTAGAGCATGCACCCGAGCGGCGTGGCCTCGAAGACGTGCGCGAAGTGCGCGTGCGTCTCGCGCCAGTCGCCTTTGTAGGCGTAAGGCGGCAGCACCATGAGCCCGCGGCAGCCGCAAGCATGCGCGGCACGCGCGATCTCCACGCTCTCGCGCGTGCTGCACGCACCCACCGCGGCCACCACGGGCACCGCGGCGCCCACGGCCTCCACCGCGCGCGACCAGAGCGCGCGCTTCTCGTCGAGCCTGAGCAGGCCGCCCTCGCCCAGCGAGCCGGGCGTGACGATCGCGCCGCAGCCATGCTCCACCATCCACGCGGCGTGCGTGCCGAAGAGCTCGAGGTCGATGGAATCGTCCGCGCGCAGCGGCGTGGTGATGGCGGGGAAGATGCCGGACCAGTCGGCGCGCTGCATGGGGGTGTTCGTCATGGTGTTCGTTGGTTCAGCGGACGGTGGAAGGGACGATGCCGTGGCGATAGGGGTCGGAAGGGTCCAGGACAAGCATGCCCTCGCCCGTGATCCACGCGCGGCCGCGCACCGTGGGAAGGAC
>CAMBSR010000233.1 GCA_945870475.1 Phycisphaera mikurensis NBRC 102666 | reverse complement strand
CACCCTGACACCCAGGTCGTACTGGTCGTTGAAGAGGCCGTCGTTGTTCTGCAGCTGCGTGATCAGGTTGTCGCCGTTGCGCTGGTAGTCGGCAAAGAAGACGCCGGTGAACTTCGCCTCTTCCGGGGTGAGGGTGGCCTGCGCGATGTCCGGCGCCACCAGCTGCACGCGCAGGTCCAGGTTGTTGGCAAGGGCCAGCGCGCGGACCTCTGCGATGCTCAGCGTGCGCGTCTTGTCGTAGCGCGTGGACTTGAAGCCGCCGGCGGTCGCCTTCGCGACGGCCTCCTCCGCGGGCACCGGCGGCCCGTACTGCGCGGTGGAGAGGTCCACCGGCTCGATGGCCTTGAGCGATGCATCGGGCGCCGTGAACGGCGTTTCCTGCGCGCGGAACAGGTCGTTCTGGCAGCCTCCCGCAAGGACTGCGGGAGCCAGGAAGGCGAGCGCGAGGTTGGTGCGGGAGGCGCGGCGCATCGGGTCACTCGTGACGGAGGGCCTCGATCGGGTCGAGCTTCGAGGCCTTGTAGGCGGGCCACATGCCGAAGAGCACGCCGACGCCCGCGCTGAAGACGATGGATACCACGACCGCCCACGCCGGGACGTCCGCCTGGTCCAGGTTGGCCCCGGGGATGTAGGTGAGGCCGATCGCCATCAGCTTCCCGATCACCAGGCCCACGATGCCGCCCAGCACGGTGAGCGTCACCGCCTCCAGGAGGAACTGCAGCAGGATCGCGGAGGACGTGGCGCCGACGGCCTTGCGGAGGCCGATCTCCCGGGTCCGCTCGCTCACCGACACCAGCATGATGTTCATGATGCCGATGCCGCCCACCAGGAGCGAGATTCCCACGATGCCGCCGGCGATGGCCGTGACGCCCGAGGCCAGGCTCTTGAACTGGTTGATGTACTGGTCGATGGCCTCGGCGCGGAACGTGTCCGGCTCGTCGCGGCCCAGGCCGCGCTGGCGGCGCATGACGTACTCGATCTCCGCCTTCGCCTCGTCCGCCGTCTCCGGGCTGGTGGCCAGGCACGCGAACTGCATGAAGAACCAGCCGTCGAGCAGGCGCTCGGCAACGCTGAAGGGGATGAAGATCTCCGCCTGGCTGGAGTTCATGCCGAACATCTTGGCCTGGATGGTCTCGACGATCCCCACCACCAGGAAGCGGCGTCCGCCGAGGAGCACGTGGCTGCCGACGCCGCTGCCGCCGTCCAGGTTGAGCTTCAGCTCGTCGACGGCGGCCTGGTTCAGGAGCGCCACCTGGCGCGCATTGTCCACGTCGAGCTGGCTGAACGGCCGCCCCTCGGTCACCTTGCGGCCCACGGCGTCGTGCCAGGCCGGCCAGATGCCGCTGGCGCTCATCCCCTCGATGATGGCGGAGTCGCTCTCGACGCTCATGGAGACGTCGACGATGGGGGTGATGCCCTTGATCGACGGGCACTGCTCCTTGATGGCCTGGGCCTCGCTGACCTTGAGGCGCACCTTTTCCCACGGGAACTTGGCACGGGAAACGTTGTCCGGCCGGTTCGGGAAGACGTAGATGCGCGCCGCGCCGATGCTCTCGAATTCCGAGAGCACCTTGGCCTTGAGTCCGGTGAGCGCCGCGATGACCGCGGTGACGCTGGCGACGCCGACGATGATGCCGAGCGCCGTGAGGAACGAACGGGTCTTGTTCGCCCAGATCTGGCTGAGCGACATCCCGATCACCTTCAGGAAGAAGAACGCGCCCAGGCCCTGCGGCTTCGGCTCGGAACGTGCCGCGCTCATGCCGCCTGCCCTTCCGCCGCGGCGCGGATGCGCTGCGACTCGCGGGCCTCGGCCACGTGCGGCGCAACCTCGGCGTCCTGCTCGGCCGGGAGGTCGCTCAGGATCAGCCCGTCGCGCAGGCGCACCACGCGCTGGCAATGCGCGGCCACGTCGTTCTCGTGGGTGACGATGATGATGGTCTGCCCCTCGCGGTGCAGGCGCGAGAAGAGCGCCAGGATGTCCTCGGTGGTGGCCGAGTCGAGGTTGCCGGTGGGCTCGTCGGCCATCAGGATCCGCGGGTTGTTGAGGATGGCGCGGGCGATGGCCACGCGCTGCTTCTGGCCGCCGGAGAGCTGGTTCGGTCGGTGATCCACGCGCTTGGCCAGGCCAACGCGGTCCAGGGCCGCAAGCGCGCGATCGCGGCGGGCCCGGAATCCGCCGGCGGTGGCGGAGTACATCAGCGGGAGCTCCACGTTCTCCAGCGCGGACTGGCGCGGCAGCAGCTCGAAGCTCTGGAAGACGAAGCCGATCTCGATGTTGCGGATCAAGGCCAGCTCGTCGGACTTCATGGCGCTCACCAACCGTCCGCCGAGGCGGTACTCGCCGCTCGTGGGCCGGTCGAGGCAGCCGAGGGTGTTCATCAGGGTGCTCTTGCCGGAGCCGGAGCTTCCCATGATGGCCACCATCTCGTTGCGGCCGATGTCGAGGTCCACCCCGCGCAGCGCGTGGATGGTTTCCACGCCCACTCGGTAGACCTTGGCGATGCCGCGGAGTTGGATGATCGATTCGCTCATCGCGTGGAGCAATGCACCGTGCCTGCGTTGGTCAGAACCCGCGCCGCCCGCGGCCGCGGCCGCCACCCATGCCGCCGCCGGAGCCCGACGGCTTGCCGTCGCCGCCCCACTCCTGGTCTTCCTTCTTGACGGCATCGCCGTCCTTGAGCCGCTCGAGCGACTTGTACGGGCCGCTGACGACCATCTCGCCCACCTTCACGCCATCGAGGATGATGGTGCCGGTGAGGTTCGAGGGACCGGTCTGCACGACCGTGGCCACGGCCTTGTCGTCCACCACGCGGTACACGACGCTGGTGGTCTTTCGGTCCGCCACGATGAGCGGGCTGGACTTGAGCGCGTCGGGAAGGTCCTCGACCTTGCGCTCCACCACCGCCTGGCTGGGGACGTTCAGGCCGCTGTGGCGGGCGATGGAGATCTCGACGTTCCCGCCGAGGCCGCTGAAGATCTGCTCACCGTTGAGCTCGAGGAGCACGGTGGTCTTGTAGTAGCCGGTGCCGTCCTTCTCCAGGGTGCGGCTGAGCGCCACGTCGGCCACGGTGCCCTTGAAGACGCGGTTCTTGTAGCCGTTGATGCGGACGTCGCAGGGCTGGTCCTTCGCCACGCGCGGGACGTCCGCCTCGCTCACCTTGGCCGTCAGCTTCATCTTGCTGAGGTCGGCGATGGTGAGGATCTTGGTGCCGGGGTTGTTCATGGTGCCCACCACCACCAGCTCGCCGACCTCGGCGTTGAGCACGGTGATGATGCCGTCGATCGCCGCCAGCATCACGGTCCTGCGGAGCGCCTCGCGCTGCTGCTCGATCTGCGCCTCGGCGGCCGCCAGGCTCTTCTCGAGCTGGACCACGGTGTTCTTCTGCGCCTGGAACTGCGAGTCGAGGTCGCGCGCCCGGGTGGTGGCATCCTCGTAAGCCTGGCGGCTGATGTCGCCGGCGCGGAAGAGCGACTCCTGGCGCTGCGCGGTGGCCTTGGCGTTCTCGAGCGTGTTCTGCGTGCCCACGATGCGCGAGCGCTCGGCCTCCAGGCGGTATCGCTCGCCGTCGCGGCGGGCCTCGGCGCTCTGCAGCGCGGCCTTCAGGTCACGGTCGTCGAGCCGCATGATGAGGTCGCCGGCGCGGACACGGTCGCCCTCGCGGTGCGGCAGTTCCACGACGCGGGCCGACACCTCCGCGGACACGTCGACCTTGCGCATCGGCTCCACGATGCCCGGCGCGGACACCGTCTCCGTGAGGATGCCGTCGGCCACCGCCTCCATGCGGACGGC
>CAMBSR010000232.1 GCA_945870475.1 Phycisphaera mikurensis NBRC 102666 | reverse complement strand
CCGCGCTGCGTCATGTACCGGATGATGTTGATCGGCCGGGTGGCGTCGTAGGCGCCCTTGATGCTCCACGCACAGACGGCTGCGTCGTGCATCGCGCCACCCATCAGGAGGTACGCCTTGACGTCCCACTCCAGCGCATCGAGCGCCGGCCCACGTCCGCCGATGCGACGCACCGGCAGCCGATCGCGCACCTTGTTCATGATGGAGAACCAGTGGCCGGGCGGCGTCTCGCTCGAGGGACCATCGGCCCAGAATTCCGCCAGGGTGCGCGTGAAGTCGCCGCGCGGCACCACGTTGGCCTCGTACGGGAGCCCGGTGGCGGGATTCACCGCGTGGCCGGTGCCCAGCGGGCGCCCGTTGGGGATGTCGTAGTAGTTGATCCAGTCCGAAGGAACCGCCGGCTCCGGCGAGTTGCCCATGGTGCCGGGCGAGATGTCCCACGTCACGCCGTCGGTCGGATCCAGGTGCGAAGACCAGCGAAGCACCACTTCCATGCCCTTGCGGAACGTGGAATTCGTGGTGCCCATGAATTCGGGCGGCGCGCCGGGATCCATCCAGATGGGCCAGTTGGTCGAATCGCGCAACCGGTAGGTGCGGTCCGCCGGCGTCATCGAGAACGGCGTCACCCAGCCCCACTCGGGAGACTGGAACGGCGGGAAGCCGGACGGGATGGTGTTGCCCTGCTGGTCGACGTACGAACTGAGCGCCAGCGGCTGCCACCGGTTCTGGTACGGCATCAGCGGGTTGCCGCCCGTGGACACAACCATCGGCTCGTTCACCGGAACATAGACCCGGTTGGCGTAGTTGTTGGCTTCGTTCGATCCATCGTTCGGCAGCGCGGCCAGCATGGCCGCGGCGATGCGGTTGCCGATGGCCACCGGATCGGTCCCGGCGGTGTGGGTATCCGTGCCCACGGCGCCGTATTCCGCAAGCAGCGCGTCGTACTGCGGCTTCATCGTCGCGAAGCCGGGGCTTGCGGCAAAGCGGCTGCAGAGCACCCGGTAGGCCACCACGCTGATGGCCTGCTCGCGCGCCGCCTCCAGCGACATCCCCACGGGCGAGCCTTGCTCATCCACGAAGCACGGCAGTCCACCTCCGAAGGCGCGCCACGCGTCCCACATGCCGGCGGACACATGGAAGAGGTTCCGCGCATGGACCGGCGGACGCGCAAAGTCCTTGCGGATCGAGTTGATCAGCAACGTGTTCCAGCGCGATGCCGCCGTGGCCTGCGCCAACGCTGCGGGAGCCAGGAAAGCCGCGGCAAGGGCAGCCATGACCAGAATCTGCACTCGATGCCTCACGCCGGACAGGATGACCGAAACCGCGGGGGCTGCAAGCCCCCATTCCCCAGAGAATCGACGAACCAATGATTATTTGACCTCGGACAGGCACTTCTCCGCAGACTTCATCACGCGCTTGGCATCCAGCGCATGGGTTGCGGTGCGATCGAACCGCGCGATGTTCAGGCCCACCGCGCGGCCGTCCAAGTCGAGGACCGGCCCGCCGCACTGCTCCGGCCAGACGATGGCATCGTGCGCCATCACTTCGCCGAAGCCGGACGACACGCCGGAGATGGGGGTCATGGTGTTGCCGCGGCGAGATTCCCGCGATCCCTCGGACGAAGAACGCAGCCGCAACGTGGCGTCGAGCTCCAGGCGCTGCTCGCCGCGCAGGACCGCCAGGCGAACCACGTCGCCCGGCGCATGCTCCACGATCACGCGCCGCAGCCCGGTGCGGCCATCGAGCTCCTTGCCGTCGATCGAGAGGATCAGGTCCCCGAGCGCCACCCCCGCGGCGGAAGCACCGGAGTCGGGCACCACCTCCACCACGCGCAGGGCCGCCTCGCACTGCGACGCCTTGCGTTCTTCCTTGGTGGCGGGTTCCGTCCGAACACCCAGATACGGCATCGAGAGTGGATCACGCTCGCTCTGGAGTGACTCGATGGCTGCGAAGCCGAGCGCCGGCGCGTTCTTGCCGAGCCGTGGAGTCAACACGGCCTGCCCCGGAACCAACCGCTGGTTGGTGCGCCACTGGATCGGCGGCAGCGTGCAGTGGTCGATGCCGAGGAATGCCAGGTCCAGCGCCGGATCCGTGGCCACCACCCGGCCGGTGAAGGCGCGCCCGTCCGCGGACTCGAGCTCGACGGAAGCACCCACGTTTCCACGCGGCAGCTGCGAGCACTTCGTCACGGCATGACCGGCACCATCGATCACCGTTGCGAACGCGCACGAGGCCTTGCCGTCCATCACGCGCAGCATGGATTCGCGGGCCTGCGCCACGATCTCGTCGAGCGGGAGCACCCGCTGCACGGCCATGCGCCCGTCGTCGCTGCCGCCGGGCGCAAACCGCGTTCGGATGTTCTCCGGAGCATCCTCACCCGGGAGCAGGACGGTCATCGACTCGTCCGTAGCGTCGCGGAACTGGAACATGCGCTCGCGAAGCCGATCGACCGGCGTGGCAGCGTTCTCCCACGATTGCCGCCCGCACCGGGAGTTGATCGCCACGACTTCGCCACGGAGGTTGAAGCTGGGGCCTCCGGAATCACCGGCATCGATCGGCGCATCGAAGAGCAGCTCGTCATCGTCCAGCGAGAGGACCCGCCCGATGCGTACCAGCGGCGGGCGAGGCTCCTCGGGCGGCCCCTGCGTGTAGCCCATGGCCACCAGCCAATCACCGGGCCGGAGGTCGCGATTCGTCCCCAGCGAGGCGGCCTGCAGGTCCCGGCCCTCGGCGTCGAGCTGGATGAGGCCGCAGTCGAGCGCGCCGATGTTGGCTTGCCCGAGCGTCTTGCCGCTCAGGACCGTGCCGTCCCACAGCGTTGCGTTGACCCTGCGCCCCGCACGTTCACCGACGTGACCGCACGTGGCCACCAGCCCATCGGACGTGAGCACGACGCCCGAACCCGTGGATGCGCCGCGCATGCCGCCCAGGCGCAGCAGCACCACCGTTGGCCGCATGCGCTCGGCAATCGCACGCAGTTGCGCTTCCAGGTCGCGGAGTTCCCCGATCGACTCCACGCGGTCGAACGGGTCCTGGCCATGCACATCCGCCGGGGGCGTGGCACCGCCCCACACCGCCCCGGACATGGCCAGGGCGGCGCAGACGATGATGGTCATTGCATGGACCACGAGCCCCTTCCGGGCCGGCTTACTTGGCCGCGCCGAGCTGGCGAATCTTGATGTTGCGGAACATGACCACGTCGCCGTGGTCCTGGAGCGCGATGTGTCCCTTGGCCTTGGTGCCGAAGTTCTTCATCGACGCGAACTTGCTGCCAGCGACCTTGTCCTTCCAGTCCTGGCTGGACATGTCGAACTCGGCGGTCTTCACGCCATTGAGCATGTAGGTGACCTTGGGGCCGACGGCCTTGATGACCGCGGTGTTCCACTCGCCGACCGGCTTGACCGCGCCTTCCGGCGCCGGGTACAGCGCGTAGCACGCGCCGGCGCTCGTCAGGCGGCTCTTGCCGTCTGCGTGCTTGGCATCATCGAGGATCTGCATCTCCGGGCCGGTCTCCCACGGCGCGCCGAACTCCTCGGAGGCGTGCCAGAAGATGCCGCTGTTGCCGCCCGGGGTGATCTTCCAGTCGATCGAGAACTCGAAGTCGGAGTACTCGTCCTTGGTCACGATGTCACCGCCCTTGCCGCGCAGCACGATCGAGCCGTCCTCGACTGCCCACTCCTTCGGCAGCGCCGTTCCGCGGAATGCGCGGAAGTTCATGCCGGCGTCCTTGCCGTCGAAGAGGAGCTGCCAGCCGGCCTGCTGCTCGGCAGTGGTGAGCGTGTTGGGACCGCTGATCGGCGATTCCTTCTCGGGAGCGTTGCCCATCGACTGGTAGACATCGCAGCCGGCGAAGGCGACGGGGAGCGAGAGGATGGCAACGGTCAGGATGGCGCT
>CAMBSR010000231.1 GCA_945870475.1 Phycisphaera mikurensis NBRC 102666 | reverse complement strand
CCGGGTTGCGGTGCTCGGTGCGGACGTGGCTTCGGTCGGGCGGGAGCGTCATGGCGGTCACCCGGGGTTCATCGGCTCCGCGGCGGCGGCCGCATCAGGGGCGGTTGGGCGTACTGGCAGGATCGGAGCCGGAGCCCAAACCGTCCGGTTTCGCAGGCTCCTTCTCCGCCTCCGGCGCGGCGCCCAGCGGAGGCTGGCTCCACATGCCGAAGTTGCGCAGGATGAAGCTCCACTTGGCGGCCTCGTAGGCGGGGCTGCGGATGCCGTGGTCGGAATTGGCGAAGAGCATCATCTCGAACGGCGTGGATGACTGCTGCCACGCCTGGGCGATGGCAAACGTGTTCGAGGGGTGCACGTTGTCGTCCACCATGCCGTGGAGGAGGAGCACCCTGCCCTTGAGCCCGGGAGCCAGCTTCACCGCGCTGCCGGCGTCGTAGCCGGCCTCGTTCTCGGCAGGCGTGCGCATCACGCGCTCGGTGTAGATGGTGTCATACTGGCTCCAGTCCGTGGGCGGCGCACCGGCCACCGCCACCTGGATGAGGTCGGGGTACCGCAGCACCGCCATCAGCGACATGTACCCGCCGTAGCTGTGGCCCATGATGGCCACGCGCGACGCATCCACGTACGGGCGCTTGTCGAGCTCGCGCACCAGCTGCGCCTGGTCGTCGACATCGGGGCCGCCGAGCTTCAGGTACGTGGCCGACTCGAACGCCTTGCCGCGCCCGGGCGTGCCGCGGTTGTCGACCTTGGCGATGAGGACGCCCAAGCCCGTCTGCGCCTCCTGCGTGCCGAAGCGCGGAGAGACCGAGGCGATGAGCGGACCGCCGTAGGCGTCGATCACCAGCGGGTACGTGCGCGACGGATCGAACCCCGCGGGCTTGTAGAGGATGCCGTAGAGCTCGGTCTTGCCGTCGGCCGCCGGGAAGCGCAGGAACTCCGGCGCCGGCATCCCCTTCTTGGCATACGGATCGGCCGCGGGCGTGGTGAGCTTCGCGATCTCCTTGCCGTCCATGCGGTAGAGCGAGGCGGAGGGCGGCACGTCCACGAACTGCTTGGTGGCCACGAAATGCTGGTTGTCGGGCGCCACCTGGAACGAGGAGTAATGCAGGTCTTCCTTCGTGAGTCGCTCGCGGCGCGAGCCGTCGAGCCGCGCACGGTGGAGCTGCGAGTTGATGGCGGTCTCGCTGGAGCGTGCCGAGTAGTAGAGCCAGCCGGCCGCCTCGTCGACCGAGACGATCGATTCCGCCACCCACGGATCGTCGGTGATGCGTGCGAGCTTGCCCGTGGAGAGGTCCCACAGCTCGAAGTTGGCGAAGCCGCTCGACTCCGACTCCCAGAGGAAGCGCGAGCCGTCGGCGAGGAAGCGCATCTGCGGCGAGTTCTTCTGCCACGTGGCCTGCTTCTCGGTGATCACGGTACGCGAGCGCCCGGTGGCCGGATCGGTGGCCATCAGCTCCACGGTGTCCTGCCGGCGGTTGGCGCGGAACCAGAGGAACGCGTCTCCCTTCGGCGACCACTCGCCGCCGTATACGTACTGGTCCTGCGCGGGCCCGACATCGATGGGCGTGCGCTTGCGCGAGGCAAGGTCGTAGATCTCGAGCCTGGCGATGCCGTTGGCGTCGCCGGGCTTCGGGTAGCCGCCCACGATCGGCCGCGTGCGCGTCGTGGTGAGCCCGCCCAGGAGGACGTACTCCTTCACCGGCGTCTCGTCGAAGTCGTAATAGGCGATGCGCTTGGAATCGGGCGACCACCACATGGCCGCGTTCTGGTCGAGCTCCTCGCCGTAGACCCAGTCGGCGCTGCCGAACCAGTGGCGGTCCTTTCCTTCGGTGGTGACGGCCACGCGCTCGCCGCCGGCGGCGGGCTCGAGCGAGACGTTGCAATCCGCGAAGACCGCGTTCCACGCGCCGTCGGGGCTGGGAACGCGAGTGGCCTGCTGGGCGCGACCGCCCTTGGGCGCCTGGTACCGCTTGGCGACCTCGGGCGCAGCCGGCGGCTCGCCTTCGGCTGCCGCGCCACCTGCGAGCGGCACGGACTTCCACTTGCCCGCGTACTGGAACCACGCCGTGCCGCCGGGGAGGTCCCAGCGCACCTCGGAGACGCGGCCGGCGCTGCCGCCGACCTGGCCGCGGTCGACACGGTCTGCCCCGGGAAGCGCGCTGAACGGCGCCCACTGCGCGGAGGCGAGCGAGCATGCGAAGGCTGCCAGTGCGGCGGCGAGCGCGGCGCACGTGTTTCGGTGGTTCATCATGGTCGTGTTCCGTCAGCGGTTGGAGTCGAAGGCGGTCATCGCACGGAAGCCGCGGTAGCGATCGTCGATCTGGCCGGCATCGAGCCGGGCCAGGCGGTCGAGGCCGAACGACTCGATGGTGAAGCTCGCGAGCACGGTGCCCCACGCCATCGCATGGCGGAGGGTGTCGAAGTCATGGGTGCCCGCGCGTGCGACGTGCGCCATGAAGCCGCCGGCGAAGGTGTCGCCCGCGCCGGTGGGATCGACCACCTGCGCCTCGTCGGCCGGGTACGCGGGCACGCTTGCCACGCCGTCACGATGGATGAGGATGGCGCCGTGCTCGCCCTTCTTCACCACCACGAAGCTGCGCGGGCCGCTCTTCAGGATCTTTCGGCCGGCGGTCACCACGTTGCGGCATTCGGTGAGCTGCATGGCCTCCTCGTCGTTGAGGATCACGCCGTCCACCTCGGAGAGCAGGTTCGTGAGCTCGGGACGCGCGATGTTGATCCAGAGGTCCATGGTGTCGCAGACCACGAACGGGCGGTTCGGGAACTGCCGCAGGAGGTCGAGCTGCACCAGGGGATGCGTGTTGGCCAGGAACACCGTCTTGCTGTCCTGGTACTTGGCGGGCACCTTCGGCGGCGCCTCTTCCAGCACGCCGAGGCGCGTGAAGAGCGTCTCGCGGCGGTTCATGTTGTCGAAGTAGCGGCCGCCCCACGCAAACGTCTGGCTGCTGGGCCGGCGCTCGAGGCCGTCGAGGCAGATGTTGCGGAACGCGCGCAGCTGCTTCTCGTGCGCCTCGGGCCAGTCACCGCCGACCGCGCCCACCACGCGCACGGGCGTCAGCTGGCTGGCGGCTGCCGCAAAGTACGCGCAGCTTCCTCCGAGGACGTTGGTGGCCTCGCCCGTGGGTGCGTGGAGTGAGTCGATTCCGATGGTGCCGGTGACGGTCAGGGACATTCGCGCGAGTGTACGCGCGGCCCCGGATCAGTCGCCCGACAGGATGTCTTCGTCTTCGGTCGGCTTGGTCCAGCCGAGGCCGATGGGAACGCCGAGCATGGCGCCGGCAGCGATGTCGATGGGCATGGCCACCGACCATCCCGGAAGCGTGCGCTGCGCGACGGCCAGGTCGAGCGCACCCTGGAAGGTGAGCGCCGTCCAGAGCTGCGCGATGCCCACGGCGAGCACCGGCGCCGCCACCAGCAGGATGGGCTGCGATGCACCCACGAGCCGACGGCCGAGCATGGCGGTCGCCACGCCGCCCACCACCGCGGAGCCCAGGGCCTGCCCCTTGAGCTCGGTGCGCGAAAGCGCCCACATGGCAAGCACGGCGAGCAAGCCGGCGGCAAGCCCACGGAACGCGTCGGCGTTGAAGACCTCCGCCGGGAACGGCCCACCCAGCGTGCGCGCGGGCATGTCGAGGAGCGGACCGGAAACGCGGAACACCACGGCGGACATTGCGGCCACGGCGGCCGCCCAGCCGAGCGTCTGCAGCGCAATCGGCAGCAGCTTCTCGCTGCCGAACGCGGCATCGATGATGGTGCCCGAGCGTCCGGAGATGATCGCGAGCCCGCAGCCGAGGACGAAGATCCCGACGGCCGCGTTGACGATACGCCCCACCACGCAGGCAACGGCGCAGCAGGCGGCCGAACCGAGGACGAGCGCAA
>CAMBSR010000230.1 GCA_945870475.1 Phycisphaera mikurensis NBRC 102666 | reverse complement strand
TGCGTTCTACGGCGGCCCCACGCAGTGCGGCGCATTCCGCACGCGCGACAACACCACGCTCATCACGCTGACCTCCTCGGACACGCTCTTCGAGGTGAACTCGGCGGGCACCACCATCGCCAGCCGGACGCTCACCGGAAGCGTGGCGCGCGTGCCGCGCTACCGCCTGGTGAACGGCGTCTGGGTGGGGCCGTGACCCCGTACGGCGCGCCCTACACTTGCCGCCGGTGACGGCAGCACACACACCGATCCTCGGCCAGGCCCGCGCCCTCAAGGCGCTCGGGCGTGCATTGGCCGGCGGGCACGTGCACCACGCGTGGATCTTCCATGGCCCGCTCGGCGTGGGGAAGTTCCGCACTGCCGAGGAATTCGCGCGCATCCTGCTCGACCCGGAGACCACTGCCGCGGACCGCGCCGCCTGCCGCGCCCCGCGCGGAACGCGCGTCTCGCGCCTGGTGGACGCCGGCACGCACCCCGACTTCCATGTCATCCGCAAGGAACTCACCGCCGTCAGCGAGAGCCGCGAGCTCCGCGACCGCAAGCAGATGAACATCCCGCTCGACCTGCTGCGCGAGCGCATGCTCGGCGGCATCATGGGCGACGGCCGCCACCAGGAGAGCGCGGTGTTCCGCACCGCGGCGCTCGGCCACGGCAAGGTCTTCATCATCGACGAGGCGGAGCTCCTGGACGATTCCGGCCAGAACGCCATGCTGAAGACGCTGGAGGAGCCACCGCCCGGCACCGTCATCATCCTGGTGACGCAGCACGAGGAACGCCTGCTCCCGACCATCCGCAGCCGGTGCCAGCGCATCGCCTTCGGGCCGCTTGATGCCGACGCCATGCGCGCATGGTGGGAGGCACAGGGCCCGGACGTCCCGCCACAGGACCGCGCGTTCGTGGCGGCGTTCGCGGAGGGCTCGCCCGGCATGGCCGTGTGCGCCGCCGAGCACGGCATTGCCGCATGGGATGCGGAACTCTCGCCGCTCTTCGATGCCCTGGAAGCCGGCCGGTTCCCGTCGAACCTCGGCGACCGTCTCGCGGAGATCGCGGACACCTTCGCCAAGGGCGTGGTGGATGCGGACGACGGCGCCTCCAAGGAAGCCGCCAACCGCCTGGCCGTGCGGTTCCTGGCGCAGGTGCTTGGCCTGCGCATCCGCCGTGGGCTGGCCTCCGCGGCCGGCGACCCGGCAACGCTCGAGCGCTGGCTCGGTGCAAGCGAGGCGCTCGCCGAGTTCGAGCGCATGGTCCGCACCAACGTCAGCCTGAAGCACGCGTCCGCGCACCTCCTGGCGCAGTGGGCCGAGCGCATGGCGCCGTCCGCGCCGGCCGGAGCGGCGCGTGGCCGCTGAGATCGAGCGGGTCTTCCTGCTCCGGGCGCTGCCGCCCGCCATGCCGGCCGGCGAGGTGTGGCAGATCGACCAGGGCTACCTGCCGCCGCTCGACGGTACCGATCCCACGCAGCTCGAAGGCCGCCTGCGCCGCATCACGCACCCGGACGGCAGCGTGGAGCACATCCACACCATCAAGCGCGGGCTCGGCCTCGTGCGCGAGGAGACGGAGCGCACCATCGACGCCGCATGCTTCGAGCGCGAATGGCCACGCACCGCCGGGCGGCGCCTGCGCAAGGTGCGCACGCGCATCACCGTGGGCGATCGCGTCTGGGAGGTGGACCGTTTCCTCGACATCCCGGTGGTGCTCGCCGAGTGCGAGTTGCCCACCGCGGACGCGCACCTGGACATCCCCGCGTGGCTCGCGCCGGTGATCGAGCGCGAGGTCACGGAGGAGCCGGCGTTCCGCAACTCGGAACTGGCCGGGCGTGCGGGCCTCCTTCCGGGGCAATAATCCCCGGGGCGCATCCGGCCGTCCGCACGTGCCGCGGCAACCGGTCGCCACCGCCTCCACCCGCGGGCTTTCCGCTACGATTTCCGCCTCAATCCTGCGGCCACCGCCGCACCAACGAGGCAACCCGAATGTCCTTCACCTGCGCCATCGTCACGCCGTCCGACGCCGTCCTCGACACCCCCGCCACCTACGCGAGCTTCGAAGCGTGGGACGGCCAGCAGGGCGTGGCGACGGGAGCCTCGGCGTTCCTGACCAAGCTCGGCACCGGTGTCGTCACCGTGCAGGCCGAGGGCGGAGCATCGCGGGTCTTCGTCCTCGACGGCGGCTTCGCGCAGATGGACGGCAAGCGCCTCACCCTTCTCACCGAGAAGGCGATGGAAGGTTCGGGGATCGACGCCGTTGCCGCCGAGCGCGAGCTGGCCGACGCCAACGCCAAGGTCCTTGCCGGTGGCGAAGGTGCCATGAGCCTCGACCAGCGTGCCGCCCTCGAGCGCGCACAGCGCCTGGCACGCGCCAAGATCGCGGCCGCGCAGATGACGCGCAAGTGAGCCGTGGCGCGGCGATTGCCGCGGCCGCCACGTACCTCGCAGCCTGAGCCTGCACTCCGCCTTCACCGGGACGGCCATCGCACGGACCGGGCCGAAACGCCCCGCCACTCGCGTTTTGCCGCGTTTTTTGGCACACTACGCCCATGACACAGACCAGCACCCCTGCGCCCTCGACCTTTGCTGTGATGGCCGAATCGGCGGAACAGGCCGTGCCCTGCGCGGACCTGCCGCTCGAGCAGCGCGTGGAGGCGGTGCTGATGGTCGCCGATCGACCGATGTCGGAGTCGCGCATCGCGGAGCTCCTGGGCATCATCGACGCCGCGCCGGTCCGCCGTCGCCGCAAGAAGGCCGAGACCGCCGAAGGCGACGCAACGCCTGCCGCCGAGGAAGCGCCCGTCGAGGAGACCCCGCAGCAGAAGCGCGCCGCCGCGCAGGTGCGCGATGCGATCGACGCACTCAACACCCGCTACCAGGCCGACGCCCGCACGTTCCGCATCGAGAGCGTTGCCGGCGGTCGCCAGGTGATGACGCTTCCCGCGTTCGGTCCGATCGTTGCGCGCCTCAAGGGCGTGCGCGAGCAGGGCAGGCTCACGCAGGCCGCGCTCGAGGCGCTGGCCATCGTGGCGTACCGGCAGCCGATCCTGCGCGCCGACCTCGAGTCGATCCGCGGCGTCGCCTGCGGCGAGGTGCTGCGCAGCCTGATGGAGCGGCGGCTGGTGAAGATCGTGGGCCGCGCGGACGAAGTGGGCCGCCCGATGCTCTACGGCACCACCACCGAGTTCCTGAAGCAGTTCGGCATCGGCAAGCTCGACGAGCTGCCGAACGCGAAGGACCTGAAGTAAGCCATCGAAACCCGGCATGAAATGACCCGCCGACGCAGCAAGGAGGGGCTGCGCCGGCGGAGACGTTGACTGGGTTTGTCCGGTGAATCAGTGACGGCGACGGCGACGCATGCCCGCGCCGACGAGTGCCAGGCCGGCCACGGCACCAGGTGCCGGAATCGCCTGGATCACGAACACGGTCGAGAGGTCGACCTGGTCGCCTGCACCTAGCTGGAACACCATGCGGATGCCTGCCGCGTCGCCCATGGCGATCGACGGCTGGCTGGGGATCGGCGTGCCGAAGGCCTCGCCGGGAATCGACGACACCAGGTCGGGCAGCGCGGTCACCGAATAGGGTGCTGCCAAGAGCGATGCAATCGTCGTCCTGTTGGCGCCCGTCTGGATGTAGGCAGACCAGATGGAGCTGCCCGCGGAGGCGAACAGGCCACCGTCGGAGCTGCCCGTCAGCACGCCGCTGACCGAGCCTCCGGTGAGGCTGCTCGTGCCCTGCGCCAGCGTGCTGGCGGCGAAGTCGATGGTGAACGTCTGCACGAAGGCGGACGTGTTGATCAGCTGGATCGATCCACCGAGCACCTCACGCCCCGCCACCGACGTGTCGGCAGCGATCAGGCTGAAGTTCGAGAGGAATCCAGGCTGGTTGATGGTGGCGGTGTAGCTGTACTGGTCGGGATTCCC
>CAMBSR010000229.1 GCA_945870475.1 Phycisphaera mikurensis NBRC 102666 | reverse complement strand
GCCCGCATCCTGCCTTGGCGGGAGCGACGGACCGGCTACGGGGCCCTGGTCAGCGAATTGATGCTCCAGCAGACCCAGGTTTCCCGGGTGGTGGACGCCTTTGCCCGGTTCATGGCCCGCTTCCCCTCGGTGGTCGCGCTGGCCGATGCCGACGAGGGCGAGGTCCTCGCCGCCTGGCAGGGCCTTGGGTACTACCGCCGGGCGCGGCTCCTCCACCGCGCAGCGCGCGCCATCCGCGACACCCATGGCGGCACGGTCCCGGCCGATGCAGAGGCCCTCGCCATGCTCCCCGGCATCGGCCGCTACACGGCCGGCGCCATCGCCAGCATCGTGTTCGGGGAGCGCACCCCCATCGTGGACGGCAACGTGCTGCGGGTGCTCTCGCGACTGGCGGACCATCCGACGCGCATGGGCGACCCCGCCGCGGAACGATGGGCATGGGTCCAGGCCGAGCGCCTGGTGCAGGTCTCCGTGTCGCCGGCCGTGTGCAACGAGGCGTTGATGGAGCTGGGCGCCACCGTCTGCACGCCCGCCGCGCCGCGCTGCGCTTCCTGCCCGCTCGCCGGCCTGTGCGCTGCCCGTGCCTCCGGCCGGGCCGCCGAGATCCCCGCGCCGCGCAAGGCCGCCGCCCGTCGGACCCTTCACTGGCACGCGCTGGTGGATGTCTCGCCTGATGGCCTCCTCATCGCGGAGCGTCCCGCGACCGGCCTCTGGGCACGCATGCACCAGCCGCCCACGGTGGAGTCGGCACAGCCGCTCGACGAAGCCGCGCTTGCCGATCAGTGGGGCACCGCGGTCCGCCGCGTCGGTGCCTTCACGCACGTCACCAGCCATCGGGACGTCGAGTTCTCGGTGTTCGTGGCCAACCGCGCAGGATCACCCACCGTGGAAGGTGCGCGCCGCGTCCCGCTTGATTCGCTCGAATCCGTTGCCTTCTCGAATGCGGCCTGGCGCGTGCTCGAGTGCGCCGGCGTCCCGGTCAGGACGCCACCCTCGGCATCGGCTGGTCGCCGCGCTGGTCGCGCTGGTCGGAGCGCGCCGACGGATAGCTGATGCGCCCGTGGTAGATGGCATTGAGGCTCTTGATCACCGAGTCCTCCACCGAACGCAGCTCGCGCAGCGTCAGCGGGCTGTCGTCGAACTGGCCGTCCACCAGCCGCTTGTGGCTCAGGTCGCGCACCAGCTGCTCGATGCGCGCGGGCGTGGGCTCGCTCAGCGTGCGGCTGGCGCTCTCCACGCAGTCGCAGAGCATCATCACCGCGGCCTCGCGCGTGCATGGCTTCGGTCCGGGATAGCGGAAGTCCGCCTCGTTCAGCTCGTCGTCGCCGGCCTTGCGCTGCGCGGCGTGGAAGAAGTACTCCATCAGCGTGGTGCCGTGGTGGCTCTCGATGAAGTGGCGCACGCTGCGCGGCAGCCGGTACTCGGCCGCGAGCTCCATGCCGTCCTTCACGTGTCCCACGATCACCAGCAGGCTCATCGCGGGCGAGAGGCGCTCGTGGCGGTTGATGCCGGTCTGGTTCTCCACGAAGTACTCGGGCTTGTTCACCTTGCCGATGTCGTGGTACAGGGCGCCCACGTAGGTGAGCAGGCCGTCCGCGCCGATCGACTCCGCCGCGGCCTCGGCGATGTTCGCCACCTGGAGCGAGTGGTTCCACGTGCCCGGCGCGCGCCGCTGCAGCTCGCGCAGGAGCGGCTGCTTCGGGTCGCGCAGCTCGCCGAGCGTCAGGCCCGTGGTCACCGAGAAGGTCCGCTCGATGGTCGAGAGCAGGCCGATCACCAGGAAGCCGACGAAGAACGCGGTGACCACCGAGACCAGCGCGTCGCCGAGCATCGGGACGATCGATTCGCCGTTCGCCGCGCCGTTGGCGATGCCTGCCAGGACCACCGCGATGCCGGCGGACGCGCCGGAGGCAAGCGCCGCGGTCACGAGCGTCGAGCGGTGCCGCACATCGCGCAGCGCGATCGCGAACGCGACCGACGAGGCGAGCGTCGCGAGGAACACGCCCGCGGGCGGGTGCAGCGCGAAGATCGCCAGCACGCCCTGCAGCAGGATGGCCAGCAGCGAGACGCGAAGCCCGAAGACGATGGTGATCACGCCCGTGGCCAGGAGGCCGCTGCCCACCAGGCAGAAGAGGAGCGCGCGCGGGAAGATGCTCGACACCGGCGCGGTCATCGCCAGCGGCAGGAGCGCGATGGCAAGGAGCGCCGCCAGTCGCCGCCAGTTGCGGAAGAGCGCGGGCTCGTGCTCGGCCAGGTAGACGGAGAGGAGGAGCGCCAGCGCCAGGGCAAGCGCCCCGGCTTCCGCGAGCGAGCCGAGGTAGCCGGTGGTGCCGCGGGCCTCGGAGTTGCGGTGCTGCTCGTCGGCGGCCATCGTCACCTGTTCGGCGGTGAGCGTGTCGCCGGGCGTGAACACCGTCTCGCCGCGCGCGTGGATGCGCACCGTGGGTTCCACGGCGTCGGCCGCGTCATCTGCTGCGATCTTCGTGGCGCCGGAGTCGAACACCACCGTGGCGCGCGCTTCCGCCAGGATCGGTCCCACCGAGACGCGCGCGAGTTCCACCGGGAATCCGCTCTCGGTGGCTTCGGCGACCAGCCGTGCACGCATCGGGGCAGGCTCGTCGCTGCGCAGTTCGATCGCACCGCGGCCGAGGGTGCTGCTGCGGGCGCGGTCGCCCGGGAGATCGGCGCGGGGCGGGATCACCACCATGCGGCGAGCGGCGGTGGAATACGCCTCGAACTCGGCAGGAGCCACCAGCGGGACTCCGGTGGTGAGGTTCGCCACCATGCGGTCGGTCCAGCGCTTCCACTGGTCGAGTCCGTCGGCCTGGTCCAGTTCCTTCAGCGCGCGGAAGTTCGCCTCGTTGAGGCCGTACCGCTCGGCCACCGTTGCAGGGACTTCGGCCAGTGTCAGCTTGTCGCGCAGCAGGAGCGGCAGTGCCTCGATCTCGCCGCGCATGCGATCCAGGTAGTCGGTGTTGGCGGTGTAGACCAGCGGCGCGGCCTTGCGTGCCTCGTCGCGGCGCTGGCGGGTGGCGATCTCGTCGACGTCCCGGTACTCGAGCCGGTTCACGCGGCTGACGTCCACGCGCTGGCCGACGAATTCGCGGGGCAGTTGGCTGCTCCACGAAACCATCGTGGCTGCCAACGCAACGAACGCGCCCATGACCAGCACCGCGCTCATGTTGCGCTCATCGCGCAGCCACGTCAGGATCGGCGAGGTCTGCCGAGGCAGCTTTCGCCGAAGGCGGATCCGCCGACCGGAGCGGCCTGGGCGGGAAGGTTGTTGTCCGAAGACCATGGGGGTGGTTGCTGGCGCGACCGGCGTCCCGCGAGGGATGCCCAGAAAAGTCTATCGGTCACCGCACGGGATCCGCCGCATCGATGGGTACCATCACGTCCGATGAAGGACTCCGCCGCCTCAATCACACGCTCCGGGCCCTTTTATCGGTGCGCCGCGATCGGCGTCGCTGCGTCGCTCGTCGCCCTGGCCGGATGCGGCAGCCCGGACGCCGCATCCACCAATGCCCGCTGGGAAGGCGACCAGTTCGCGCCTGCGGCGGTGCTCTCCGGTTCGTCTGCCGACGCTGCCGTCAGCGGCATGCGTGCGCCCTCGGCGGGCTACCAGGCGCGGCCGCTGGTTCCGGCCGCGGACGGCGTCCGCTGGTCGGACGTCAAGATGGCCATCCTCAACGTGGCGGAGCGCAGCTTCCTCGGCGTGCCGTCCATCAAGGTCACCGACGCGCTTGTCACGGCGGTGATCGTCTCGGCCGACGGACAGCGCGGCTCGGTCCGCGTGACCAAGGGTGCCGCCGGCGAGATCGTCGCCGAGGTCCAGCTGGGCACCTTCGCCGATCCGAAGGGCGACGGCGCATTCGCGCAGGAATTCGATCGCGAGATGCGCCGCCTCGGCGCGATCGCCCG
>CAMBSR010000228.1 GCA_945870475.1 Phycisphaera mikurensis NBRC 102666 | reverse complement strand
AGGCCTGGAACTCGACGACCTCCTCGTCGATCTGCGGGCTGACCCACGAGCCCCACGATCCGGACACGAAGTCGGAGACCAGCTTGGCGCGCGGGTAGCCGCCGATGTCGACGAACACCGCGGCGCCGTAGCGCACGCCTCCGGCGCCGGCGCCGAATGTCTCGAGGATCGAGCGCGTGCAGGGCGCGTCCGCCGCGGCGGGGGCGGCGAGCGTGAGGGCGGCTGCGCAGCAGGCCCAGGCGTGGGATCGGTTGGCCATGCGACAAATGTATCCCGAATGGCCGGGTACTCAACATTTGCTGTCGGGATACGGGCCACTTTGCGGCCCCTGAACGGCTCCTTGATCCCGGCCGGCGCCCGGTTCGGGCGCTCAGCCCGGGGATTCGCGGGATGCAGGCTTCGTACCGCCGATCAGGTCACGTGGGGCGTGTGCTTGCCCACGTGCTTCCCCTCGACCTCCGCCAGGTACTTGCGGGTGGCGTTGGGCAGGAGCGTCCACATGCGGATGGCGAAGATCAGGCCCACGATGGTGAACGGGAAGAGGAACATCGGCCAGTAGGACCAGCTCTGCGTGGCGAGGATGCCCACCACGAAGGCCTGCACGGCGCTGCCGAACTTGCTGAAGGCATCGGCGATGCCAGTGGCCGTCGCCGCCGCCTTCTTGCCGCCGAAGTCCGCCGTGGCGGTGCCCGACATGATGCTGTGCACGCCGATCACCGCCATCATGGTGGTCACGGCGCAGATGCCGATGATGAGCGGGCGCGCGGCGATGAGCCAGGCGCCGAAGGAGCCGGGTGCGGCTGCGTCGGCGGCAGCGCCCACGGGTTCGAGCGTCAGGCAGAGGATCATGATGCCGGTGGTGGCGAACATGATGATCTGCATGAAGGCGGCGCTTGGCGCGCGGCGCGACTGGAACAGCTTGTCGCTGATCCATCCGGCGGCGAAACCACCGGCGATGCCGGTGACGCAGCCCCAGAAGCCCCAGTTGACGACGATGTGGTCGACGCCGAGCTTGGTCTCCTTGTTGAACAGCAGGTACCAGTTGAGGATGCCGTCGCGGAGTACGCCCGAGGTGAACTCCACCACGCCGATCATCAGGATGATGGGGTTGGAGAGGATGCGCCAGATCAGCTGGAAATAGCCGTCCTTGCGGTCGGGCTGGTCGTCGCTGGAGGCGTCGTGCGTGTCCAGCGGGTCGAAGCCGGCCTGGTCAGGCGTGTCCTTGAGGAGCGCCACGTCGATGAGCGCCCAGATGACCATGATTCCCGCCGGGATCGCGAATATGAGCCAGAGCGCGGGCACGGTGCGGCCGTCGAGCGCGAAGAGGTTGTTGAGGATGACGCGCGCCGTGGTGGGAGTGGCGGGCTGCTCGAGTGCCACGGCGTCGGCGATGGCGCGGCCCCAGTCGAAGGCGAAGAAGACGCCCAGCGAGATGAGCGTGCCGAAGATGGCGCCGAAGGTGCCGCGCTCGCGCACGTGGAACCAGTAGCTCTTCACCTTGATGGTGCTGACGGCGCCGAAGCTCTGGAACGCCATGTTGATGCTGTACATGATGGCGAGCGCCACGCCCATGCTCACGTCGAGCGTGCCGTTCAGCTTCATGAAGATGACGCCGGCCATGCCGAAGTTCATGAGCGCCGAGCCGAGCGCGCCGAGGAGCATGCCGCGCTTGCCGCCGAGCTTGTCCACCAGCGGGCCCACGAAAAGCAGGCTGATCGCATAGGTGGTGGCGCCGGCGCTGGCGATGAAGCCGAATTCCTTCTTGGTCATCAGCGCACCCAGTGCCACCGCGGCCACCGTGAGGTTGTATCGCCCCATGTACAGGAACGAGTACGTCATCCCCAGCGGGAACCAGTTCATGAAGCGGCGCCACATGAACTTCCGCGTGTGCTTCAGCGGATTGGTGAGGAAGTAGACGGTGATGATGTAGGTCAGGGCCAGGCTGACCAGGAAGAGAGTCATGGCGTCAGGGTAGCCGGGCCGGGGTGCCGGTTGCGCAGGGTGGGTGGCCCCGGCACTCGCGGGGTCACGCGTATCGCGGCTCGTACACCTTGCTGCGCACGAACTCGCCCACGTCCGCCGGCCGCGGCACGCGTGCCAGGCCGCGGTCGAAGATGAGCTCGGCCACGCGCACGGCAACCTCGATGCTGGCCTCGCGGATATTCGCCATGGGCGGGTAGATGAGGTTGACGGCCAGGTCCTGCTCGGTGACCTGCGCGGCCAGGCTCTCGGCGGCCTTGAGGAACATCTCGTCGGTGACGCGGTTGGCCTCGGTGGCGAAGACCGCGAGGCCGATGGCCGGGTAGATGTAGACGTTGTTGCCCTGGCCGGGCACGAACAACCGGTCCTTGTAATGGAGCGGCGCGAACGGGCTGCCGGACGCGAAGATGGCGCGGCCCTTCGACCACTCGATGGCCTCGTGCGCGGTGCATTCGCTCTTGGAGGTGGGGTTCGAGTACGGGAAGATCACCGGGCGGTCGTTGATGCGCGACATTGCCTCGATGACCTTGCGGTTGAAGCTGTGCGGTATGGTGCTGACGCCGATGAGGACGCTCGGCTTCACCGCCTCCACGATCTCCGCAAGGTCCATGACGGGCACGTGCGCGTGCGCGAATGGCAGCTGGAACTCGCTGAGGCCGGTGGTCTCCGCGGTGACCAGCCCGCGGCTGTTGACGAGCCAGCAGCGCGCGTGGGCATCCGCGTCGGACATGCCTTCGCGCACCATCTGCTGGCAGACCAGGTCGGCGATGCCGACGGCCGCGCTGCCGGCGCCGAAGAAGAGGTAGGTGTGGTCGGAGAGCCGCTTGTGGAGGATGCGGTTGGCGCCGAAGAGGCCCGCCACCGCCACGGACGCGGTGCCCTGGATGTCGTCGTTGAAGCAGCAGACCTGCTCGCGGTAGCGCGCGAGGAGCGGCATGGCAGTGCGGTTGGTGAAGTCCTCGAACTGGATGCAGCAGCGCGGGAAGACCTCCTGCACGGCCTGAACGAACTCGTCGAGGAACGCGTCGTACTCCGCGCCCTCGATGCGCTTCATGCGCAGGCCCGGGTAGAGCGGGTCCTCGAGGAACGCCTCGTTGTTGGTGCCGAGGTCGAGCATCACCGGGAGCGTGTGCTCCGGCGGCACCCCCGCGCACGCCGTGTAGAGCGCGAGCTTCCCGATGGGGATGCCCATGCCGCAGACGCCGAGGTCGCCGAGGCCGAGGATGCGCTCGCCGTCGGTGACGACGATGAAGCGCACGTCCTCCTCGGGCCAGTTGCGCAGCACTTCCTTGATGCGGCCCTTGCGCTTGAGGCTCACGTACAGCCCCTTGGGGCGGCGCATGATGTGCCCGAACTTCTGGCATGCCTCGCCCACGGTGGGCGTGTAGACGAGCGGCATGTACTCGGCCGGGTCGCTCGTGAGCAGCTGGTAGTAGAGGCGCTCGTTGCGGTCCTGCAGTTCCGAGAGGAACACGTACTTGTCGAGCGGCGTGGGCTTCTGCGCCCGCTGGATCCGCTGGCGCTCGATCTGCGTCTCCTCGTCCTCCACGCCGTCCGGCAGCAGGCCGATCAGGCCGAGGCGCTCGCGTTCATGTTCGCTGAACGCGGTGCCCTTGTTGAGGCGCGGGTTGTAGAGGAGGTCGAAGCTGGTGTGGTTGCCGTCCATGGCGGGGTGGAGGATACGGAATGATTCCCTCCTTCGTGCCGGGGGCGGTCCGGTGCCGCGGCGCGATGGGCGGTGCTCATGCGGCCACGGGCATCGCGCCGAATCAATGGCATGCAAATGCATCCCCGCGTCGCCGTCATTGCCTGCTCGCTCGTCCTGGCTTGCTGTGGTCCGCTCCCCGCTTCGGAGCGATCCGCGCCGGCCAACGGCGCGTTCACCGCGGCGGAGGTCCCGGGCACATGGTCGCTGACCGACGACGAGAACGTGACGTTCGACGTGGTGCTCTCGGCCGACGGCACCGCGGTCAG
>CAMBSR010000227.1 GCA_945870475.1 Phycisphaera mikurensis NBRC 102666 | reverse complement strand
AAGTCGTCGCGCGGTGCGCCGGTGGTCAGCGGCACCGCCTTGCGCAGCTCCTGGTCGGTGATGACGTAGTTGCCGGCGAAGTCGATGCTGTCGACGATCTGCTGCTCTTCCACCGTGTAGCCGACCTCCACCGAGCCGTCGGGCAGGATGGTGGCGTCGGCGGTGACCTGGCCGAAGCGGCCGAGACGGTAAAGCGTGGAAACGTCCGCCTTGACCACCTTGGCATCGAACGGCTGGCCGGTCGCGATGCGGAGGTTGTTGCGGATCTCCTGCTCGCTGGCGAGCTTCTTGCTGCGGATCACGATCCGGATCGAGGAGACGGGCCGGTCGGCGAGCGTCTCGTCCTCGAGGTCGAGCGCCCATGCGCGCGCGCCGACGAGGAGCGCCATGAGGAGCGCCAGCGCGGCGGTCATGCGCCGGCGTCCGCCGCCGCCGGGACGGGGCGTCCGGCGGGGGGTTCGGGCTTCTCGGCGGTGCATGCTCGGGCCTCGAGGATAGCCGCGCAGCAAGCGCTTCGGCTACCCTTGACGGACCATGACCACCGCAACCCTCGCCCGTACTCCCTTCCACCCCTGGAGCGCCGAGCGCGGCGCCCGCTTCGTGGACTTCGCCGGCTGGGAGATGCCGATGTCGTACGGCTCGATCATCGACGAGCACCACGCGTGCCGGACGGGTGCGGCCTTCTTCGACGTCAGCCACATGGGCCGCGTGAAGTTCACCGGCCGCCATGCGCGCAAGTTCCTCGACCGGGTCTGCACCCGGCAGATCCTGGGCATGGAGAAGGGCCAGGTGCGCTACTCGCTGGTCTGCAACGAGCGCGGCGGCGTCCGCGACGACGTCCTGGTCTATTGCTACGACGAGGACGACTACATGATGGTCGTCAACGCCTCCAACCGCCTGAAGATCCTGGACTGGTTCCGCTCCGTGAAGGAGCGCGAGAACATGACCTTCCAGATGGAGGACGTCACCGCCGACACCGCCATGGCGGCCATCCAGGGCCCCAAGGTGATGGAGCTGGTGGGCGGCTTCAGCCGCGAGATCCCCACCCTCAAGCGCTACCGGTTCGCCGAGAAGAGCCTGATGATCGCCAAGCTGACGGTGAGCCGCACCGGCTACACCGGCGAGGACGGCGTGGAGCTCATCATGGGATCCACGGTGGCCAAGTTCGTGCTGCCGATGCTCCTGCGGGAGAAGGACGGCGTCCACGCCATGGTCTGTCCGTGCGGCCTGGGCTCGCGCGACTCGCTCCGCACCGAGGCCTCGATGCCGCTCTACGGCCACGAGATCACCGAGGAGATCGACCCGATCAGCGCCGGCCTCTCCTTCGCCGTGAAGCTCGACAAGGGGCAGGGCGACAGCCGTGAAGGCACCTTCATCGGCCAGGAAGCGCTGCAGAAGATCAAGGCCGAGGGCACCAAGCACACGCTGGTGGGCTTCGAGGTCGAAGGCCGCCGCGCGGCGCGGCAGGGCATGGGCATCTCCCGTGGCGGCGAGCACGTCGGCCACGTGACGAGCGGCTGCCTGAGCCCCACGCTCGACAAGGTGATCGCCATGGGCTACGTGCCCACCGAGCTCTCCGCCGAGGGCACGGAATTCGAGATCGACCTCGGCAAGATGCGCACCGGCGCGAAGATCGTCAAGATGCCGTTCTACAACCCGGTCCGCGGGAAATAAGCCCAAGGCAGTCCCGGGCCGGATGGCCGAGCAGAAATCAAAGTCGCCCGCGCAGGTGCGCGGGCGACTTTCGTTTCAGTGGTTCGGTTTGCCGGCGGCGCTCACTCCGCGTCCGGTGCCTGCTTGCGCTTGCGACCGGGACGGCGGCGCTCGACCGCCTCGGTCGGCTGGTTCTCGCGGTAGAAGCGGCTCGGCTTGTCGTCGGTCAGCTGCTGGTGGAGCTTCTTGAGCGCCTCCACCTCGATCTGCCGGACGCGCTCGCGCGTGAGGCCGACTTCCTGCCCGATCTGCTTCAGCGTCAGCGCTTCCTTGCCCTCGAGGCCGAAGCGCAGGCGCAGCACGCGGGCATCGCGCTCGTCGATCGAGTCGAGGAGCTTGAGGATCGTGGAGAAATCCTCCTTGCGCTCGACGTCCTGCTCGGGCGCCGTGGTGCGCGTGTCCTCGAACATGTCGCCGAGGTCCGCATCCTCGCCGTCGCCCTTGACGGGCGCCTGGCTGGGCGCGTGGTACGCCTTGACGGCGCGGCGCACGATCAGGAGCTTCTTGACCGGCAGGCCCATCTCCGTCGCCAGCTCCTGGATGGTGGCCTGGCGCCCGAGGCGTTCCTCGAGCTTGCGGTTGGTCTGCTTCCAGCGCGCGATCAGCTCCACCATGTAGGCGGGGATGTGGATCGGCTGGACGGCGTTGATGAGCGTGCGCTTGATGGCCTGCTTGATCCACCAGCTTGCGTAGGTGCTGAAGCGGGCGCCCTGGGCGGGGTCGAAGCCCTCGACGGCCTTGATGAGGCCGATGTTGCCTTCCTCGATCAGGTCGGAGAGCGGCAGGCCGCGGTGCGCGTAGTTCTTGGAGATGGAGATCACCAGGCGCAGGTTCGCCTTGATCATCCGCTCCTTGGATTCGGGGCACTCATCGTTGATGATGCGCCAACCCAGCGTCTTCTCCTCGTCAGGGGTGAGAAGACGCTCCTCCTTGATTTCTCGGAGGTAGAGCTGAAGTTCGTTCTGCACACCGGGTCGCGCCATACACCCTCGCGATCAGCGGACCAGTTTCCGAGCCACACACTCGAACCGGGCCACTCATCCTACGCAACGCATCGTCAAAGGCAAGGGTTCGCTTTGGCGCAACCGTATCTGAATGTCAAACTGTTTTTGGAGGACCCCCATGGCCAACGATGGAGCGGACAACCTCGGTGAACCGCAGCGGGAAGGGCCGGATCCTGCGGGCGGCGGTGCCGGCAGTGGCCGGGAATCACCCGATTCACGGCCGACCGGGGGGTCAAACCGTCGCAACAGTGACGATGCGATGCCTGGTCCGGCGGCCGATCTTGGGCCGATCCTGGCGGGGTGGCCCGTCGGGGGGCATCGCCCGACCGTCCGGCTGGTCCGGACGGTCGCCGGGCAGGTTGCCATCCAGGTCCGGCTGGAACTGGGCCTCCTCCAACTGGCATTCGACGGCCGTCCGGATGGTCGGCGCCCCCACGGGGCGGACTCGCTCCTCACCTGGCACCAGTCCCGGCTGGAGGCCCACCGGACCCGCGTGGGCTCCGATGAGGGGTTCGAGCTCTCCTCAAAGGAATGCGAGGGCCTGCGCGAGGAGGGGGTCCAGGTCTACCACCGCTACGTGGCGCTCTTTGCGCTCGAGGAGTATGAGGCCGTGGTGCGCGACACCGCCCGCAACCTGGCCATGTTCGAGCTGTGCCGGAACTTCGGCGCAAGCCAGGGCGACCGCACCGTGCTGGAGCAGTACCGCCCGTTCGTGGTCATGATGCGGGCGCGCGCCGAGGCAGCCATCGCGCTGACGGCCGGCGACTCGCGAGCGGCACTCGCCGCCGTGGAGCGTGCACTCGCCGAACTGCAGGCGCACTTCGAGGAGCAGGGGCCGATGGGCGGGTTCGAACAGTCGAGCGAGGCAACGCTCCTGCGCGGCATGCGCGATGCGCTGGTGCCGCGGCTTCCGGCAAGCCAGCGATCGGAGCTCGAGGATCGGCTGCGCCGCGCGGTGCAGGCGGAGAACTTCGAGCTGGCCGCGATCCTGCGGGATGAGTTGCGGTCGTTGGAGTGATAGCGTCGGCTGGTGGGGCGTTTGCGACGTTCTCGTGACGCAGGGGACTGGCCCCATCGCCTTGCGGGGCGGGCGGCATGGCGCCGCCGCTGCCCCTCCGGCGAGGGGGCCAGGCACCCGTCGCGCCAGTGGCGTCGGTTCGGCAATGGCCTCACCGCCGTTGGTGTGAGCATGCACATGATGTGAGTGTCACGCTTGCGAGCACCCGCAGCGAGCACGGGATCCCTGG
>CAMBSR010000226.1 GCA_945870475.1 Phycisphaera mikurensis NBRC 102666 | reverse complement strand
CCCGCGTTGGAACGGCCAGTTGGAGTCGAGCGGCTCGAAGGTGGTGATGACCGCCGTGACGGGGCCGCGGCGCGCCACCACGGCGAGCGGGACCTCGGCGCCTTCGATGATCGACTCCACGTCCGAGGCCGGCGCGATGGCGGTGGCCTTCGCCACGAAGAGGTCGTCCAGGTTCACCGCGCGCAGGAGCGGGTGCTCGCGGCGTTCCGAGCGCACCGAGAGCTTCTCCTTGGTGCCGTAGGGGTTCAGGCCCTCGATGCCCGCGGGAACGCCGAGCACCAGGTAACGGCCGGGCGGCAGGTCCTTGGGAAGCGCGCCGGGCGTGGCGACCACCACGTCGAACTGGTCGCTCTTGGCGCCGCGCGCCGCGAATTCCTGTGCGGTGAGCATCTCCACCTTCTCGGCAGGGATCGCCGCCACCACGGTGCGTGCCGCGAAATCCACGGGTCCGACCACCGCAATGCGCAGGCGCCGCGGCGCGCTGACGGCGATCGAGGCGCGGTTGTCGGCCGGCAGCGAATCCGCCCGCACGAGCGACACGGTGATCACGCCCGCGCGCGGCTGCACGATCGGCGGGAAGGTGACGCGTTCGTAGCCCGGCTTGTACTGCGGCGCGGCATCGCCGTTGGCCACGGGCGCCGCGGGATCGGGAATGCGAGCCGCCGCCACCTTGACGGGCTTGGGCGTCACCGAGCGGCGCGAGCCGTCGATTGCCAGTTCGAGGTCGCTCTCGATGGCCTCGGGGCCGTCGTTGCGCACCGTGACGAACACCTGGATCAGGCCGGGGTCGGTGGCGCTGCGTTCGGCGGCGATGCCCTCGATGCCGGCGTTCGCCGCGTCCGCGCGCCCGGTGACGTGATAGACCAGGTTCTCGCCGGGACGCATGGCTTCCGCCGAGAGGTCCGCGATGCGGCCGTCGGACCAGAGTTCGAGCGTGCCGCCTTCGGCAGCCGTGGCGCCCTGCGCCTCCGGGTTCACCACCGTGGCGAACGCGCGCGCCAGTGAGAGCGCCTCGCCGATCCGGCTGCCGCCGTCGGTCTGCTCGATGCGGTCGATGGCACGCTTCAGGTCACCGCTCGAGCGCGTGAACGGCTGCACGATCTTGGCCGAGTCGCTGAACGCAATCACCATGGTCTCGCCGGGGATCCCGGCGAACAGCCCGCCCGCAAACAGCTGGTCGACGCGCGCCTTCGCCTGTTCCATGGCCACATCCAGGCGGCTCTTTCCCTTCTCGAGGTCCGTGGCCGCCATCGAGGCGGAGGCGTCCACCATGATCACGGTGCGGCCGCCTTGGGAAAGCCCCAGGTCCATGCGCGGCTGCATCAGGGCGAAGGCCACGAAGGCCAGCAATCCAAGCTGCAGGAAGAGGAGGACGCTCGGGCGCAGGCGTTGGAACGGCGTGTTGGCACGCACATCCTCCACGCTGCGCTTCCAGAGAAGCGTGCTGGGCACGGCCGTCGCACGCCGGCGCAGCTTGAGGAAGTAGAGCGCCACCAGGAGCGGCACGAGCACCGACGCCACGGCAATGCCGGTGAGCGGCGTGACCCAGGCGATGGCCAGCACGCTCATCGCAGCAGCCCCCGTCGGCGCATGTATTCCAGAAGCAGCGCGTCGATGTCCGTCGACGTGTCCACCACCATGTGCATGATGGAGCGGCGCACGGAGAAGTCACGCAGCTGCGCGCACCACGCGCCGAGGTTGGCGCGGTACTGCTCCACGAGCGCGGGGCTTGCAGTCACCTCGGCCTCGTCGCGGTCTTCCATGTCGGTGAGGCGCCAGTCGCCCACCAGGCCGTGCGCGCCGGGGTCGATCTCCTGCGGCGCCAGCGTCTGCATGCACCAGAGGTCGTAGCCGCGACCGGCAACGTAACGAAGGCCCTTCTCGTAGCCATCCTTGAAGAGGAAGTCCGAGAGGACGAGCATCACGCCGCGCCCCTGCCGCGCCAGTGCGAGCTGCTTCATCGATTCCTCGAACGTGCCGGGGCCGCCGGGCTTCAGGTCGAGGAGCCATCGCCCCATCTCCGCCGTCTTGCGGCGGCCGCGCAGGTTGGAGAGCTTCTGCAGCCCGCCCTCCCCGCCGAACGCCGCGAGCGAGACACGGTTGTGGTTGACGAGCCCGATGTAGCCGAGCGCCATCGCCAGCCGCTGCGCAAAGACGAGCTTGCTGGGGTCACCCCAGTCCATCGAGGCGCTGGTGTCAATGGCGATCACCAGCGACAGGTCCTCCTCCTCGAGGAAGATCTTGAGGAAGAGCCGGTCGAGGCGACCGAAGATGTTCCAGTCGATGAAGCGCAGGTCGTCGCCGTGGACATAGGGGCGAAAATCGGCAAACTCAACGCTCTGGCCGCGGCGCTTGGAGCGACGTTCGCCCTGGATCTTCCCGCTGAAGATCTTGCGGCTCACCACGTCGAGCTGGCCGATCCGCGCCATCAGCGCGTTGTCGATCAGGTCATCGACGCGCTCCGGGCGCTTGCGACGCGGCTCGCCCTGGAAGAAGAGGCTCATGCCGCGACCTCCGGCCCGTTGCGCGGCAGGCGCTCGAGGATGCCCGCGATCACGCGGTCGGAATCCATGCCGTCAGCCTCGGCCTCGAAGCTGGGCGCAACGCGATGGCGCAACGCGGCCGGGGCCACGGCGTGCACGTCGCCGATCGAGACGTGGAAACGGCCGTCGAGAAGTGCGCGAACCTTGGCGGCCGTCACGATCGACTGCGCGGCGCGCGGGCTCGCACCCACGGCGATCTCGCGCGCGGCGTTCGGGTCGGCGAACTCGCCGCCGGGATGCGTGGCCAGGATCAGGCGGATCACGTAGTCCTGCACGGGCTCGGCGATCACGATCCGCCGCGCCAGGCGCTGTGCCTGGAGGATGCGTTCGGCGTCCAGGATCGGCGTCACCGGCGGCTCGGCGGCGGTGGTGGTGCGGCGCAGGATCTCCTGGAGGTCCGCGCGTTCCACCTGCGGCACGGCGATCTTGAGGAGGAACCGGTCGAGCTGCGCCTCGGGCAGCGGGTACGTGCCCTCCTGCTCGATGGGGTTCTGCGTGGCAAGCACCAGGAACGGCGCGCGCAGGCGGTGCGTCTCGCCACCCACGGTGACGGAGCGTTCCTGCATGGCTTCAAGCAGCGCGGACTGGCTCTTGGGGCTCGCGCGGTTCACCTCGTCGGCCAGGAGCACCTGCGTGAAGATGGGGCCCGGGCGGAACTGCATCACGCGGCGGCCGCCCTCGCCTTCCATCAGGATCTGCGTGCCCACGATGTCCGCGGGCATGAGGTCCGGCGTGAACTGGATGCGCGAGAACTCCAGATGCAGCGCATCGCCAAGCGTGCGGACGAGGAGCGTCTTGCCGAGCCCGGGCACGCCTTCCAGGAGCACATGGCCGCCCGCAAAGAGCGCCCAGAGCGTCTGGTCGACCACGCCTTGCTGGCCAACCAGCCGCTTGCCCACCGCGGCGCGCAGCCGCTCCGCCACCGCACGGAACGCTGCGCATCGCTCGCGCGCCACGGCCTCGTCCTCGATGCCGGCGTCGAACGCGGGAAGCCGTGCGATGTCGGCCGGAAGCTGGGCGTTGGCAACGGTCACGCGCCGCCCTCGCCGTCGTTGCGATCCTGGGCGCGCCGGCGCGCGGCGCGAAGCCGCGAGAGTCCGTCGGCGTCCGCCGGGCTGGCATCCTTCGGCGCCGGCTTGGGGGCGGCAGGTGCGCTGCCGGTCCCCGCATCACCCGCTGCCATGTCGCGCGCGTCGATCTTCGGAGCGCCCTCGCCCGCCTCGAACCGCGTCGCCGCCGGCGCGCCGCCCGCAGGCTTCGCAGCGCCGCGGCCGGGGAGTGCGGTGTCCGTCACCGCGCCCGTGCCGCCCGACGCCGCGCCCTCGCGCGCACGGCGAAGCGCGTCCACGCCGCCCGAGCCCGCGCTCGATGCGCCGCCGGTCATGCGCGCGGCCAATTCCTGCGCGTCCCGGCGATCGAAGGCAATGCGACGCC
>CAMBSR010000225.1 GCA_945870475.1 Phycisphaera mikurensis NBRC 102666 | reverse complement strand
CTCCTGCACCACCGTGGGGATCACGCGCTGGTCGTTGATGAGGTGCTGCGTGAACTGCGAGACGGCGTTCCACCAGCGCGCGTCATGGCCCCAGGCCACTTCGCTGCTCGATGCCTCGGTTTCCAGTGCGCGCAGCAGGGCGAACGCGGTGCGTGCATCCAGGCTGACGGCGGGGACATCCACGGCCACGAGCGCCTCTTCGGGCTCGGCCATGAAGCCCGCGGCCTCGTCGCATGCCGCCAGGCGATCGCTCGGCAGCGGCAGCTGGCCGTTCGGCGTCTCGACGTAGGGAAGCAGCAGCGAGATGCTGGAGTCGGTGATCGTGCCCTCGGCGCCGATGCGCTCGTCGCCGCCGGCGCTCGCACGGGCGTGCTCGATGGCCGGCGCAATGGCGTTGCGCACTTCCTCGGCGGTGGCCGCGAACGGATGCGTGCCCGGCGCGATGGGGGCCTGCTGTGCGGGCGTGAGGCGGTTGGCGTTCTCGCCCCAGACGCGCAACGATCCGTGAGACCAATTCAGGTGGAGTACGAACATCGTGGTCCGATGCGCCGCACCGTGGTGCGGACGCGAGGCGTGGGGGCGGCAGTGCAGTGATTGCGCTGGGATTCGAACCCAGGACCTAGCGGTTAAAAGCCGCTTGCTCTACCGGCTGAGCTACGCAATCGTCGGCGGGGTCGGTCGGGGGTTCGAGGTGCGCGTGCGAGTGGGGGGAGCGATTGTAGGAAAGTTTGTCCGAAGCCGATGAGGGGATAAATTGTGGCCAATAACCTTTTGGTAGCACGCGCCCAATCGGCCATTTTTGCCGACGACCCCCTTCTGGCGCACCCCAGTGCCAAGTGCTGCGTAACGATGGTGGACACGCAGTTCCCGGAATCAGACAGTGTGGAGGACCAGTGTCCGAAATCCTCACCCTTCGCGTGGGGTTCGGCTTCAGAACAGGGCAGCGTGTCTCCGATAAGGAACCCGGGCACCGTTTCCGAGAGAACCATCAGGCAGCACCGCGTACCGACGCGACCAACTGGAGGCCAAGGGCCATGAACGACAACACGACACTTCCCCTCATCCAGCAGTTCCTCAATTACCTGACCGACGAGCGGCACTTCAGCCCCTACACGGGCCGCTGCTACGGTCTTGACCTCCGTCAGTTCATGGACTTCATCGAGTCCAAGGCCGGCACCAAGGTGGACATGGACAAGGAGCGCAAGGCGTACGACGCCAAGAGCACCAGCCCGGACACCATCACCGGCCGCATCCTGAAGTGCGACGTGGAGCTGATCCGCGAGTTCCTGGGCAAGCTCGGCGAGCAGAAGTACTCGGCCGCCACCATGGCCCGCAAGATCGCGACCCTGCGCAGCTTCCACAAGTGGATGGAGCGCAAGGGCCTGACCCCGACCAACCCGATGGTCCTGATCCGCACGCCGAAGCAGGCGAAGCGGCTCCCCAAGGCCATTTCCGTGGAGCAGATCGAGCGCCTCCTGTCGGCGCCGGACGACACCGAGATCCTGGGTGCGCGCGACCGCGCGATCCTGGAGACGCTGTACTCGACCGGCATCCGCGTCTCCGAGGTGGTGGCCATCAACCGCGGCGACCTCAACGACACCGGCGAGGAAATCATCATCCGCGGAAAGGGCCGGCGCGAGCGCCGCGTCCCGCTGGGAAGCCACGCCCTCAAGGCGCTGCGCCACTACCTGGCCATGGTCGATGCCGACCTGCAGTCGCGCGGCAAGCGCATGAACCCCGACGATTCGCTGTTCGTCAACAAGAACGGCGGCCGTCTCTCGAGCCGCTCCGTGCGCCGCAAGGTGGCGAAGTACCTGGTCGAGGCCAACCTCGATCCGGACATCTCGCCGCACACCATCCGGCACAGCTTCGCCACGCACCTCCTCGACAACGGTGCGGACCTCCGCGCCGTGCAGGAACTGCTTGGCCACCAGTCGCTCAGCTCAACGCAGGTCTACACCCACCTCACCAGCGGGCGCCTGCGCGACGGCTACGACAAGGCGCATCCGCGCGCGGAAGCGAGCTGACGTCCTCGGGCCGAAGGGCCTGGTCCAACGCAACAATTCGTTCGTAACGCGGTGCCTTCCGAAGTGTCGGTGCCGCGTTCGGCGTTTTGTGGCACGTCGCGTTCGTGCACGCTCGTCACGGCGAACCCCTCCGGAACGCACGGGTAAAAATGAACCCGGGGACGCGGCTCCCACGCCTGAGGCCGCATCCCCGAGATTCGCCGCTGCGGAGGCCGCAGCGGATGGGCGTCGATTTCCGAGGTCGAGCGCCCGTCCCTTTTCTGAACTCTGTGTCGGAGGCGCCGAAGCGCTTCCGACTCTCCGCCCCGAGTTTCGGTGAAACCATCACGTGTCCGATGGGTCACCTCGAGGCGTGGATGAGCCGCGGCAAGGGACTGCCGCGTGTTCCGGATTGTCACCCTCTGATACCTACGGACCCCAAAGCAACAACGTTGCCTTGGACACAAGTTGGTGGAAAGATAACGCCGAATCCTTCGCCCGCAAGCAATCGATCCGGAATTGGGGCGCGGTTTGGGCCACCTGCCCCCAGGGGGGGAATTGGTGCGAATTCAGGCGGCTTGACGTCCCTTTGCCGTGGAAAGTGCGCATTTCAGGGTACGGAGGCTGGCCCGAGAACTCGCATCCGGCCCCTTCAGGCCGGCCCGTAGGATCCGCCCATGGACCTTGTTGGCGACATCCAATCCCCCGCTGGGGACCCGTTGGTGGGGGTGATCATGGGTTCCCAGTCCGATTGGGACACCATGCGGAACGCGGCGCGTGTCCTGGCGGACATGGGCATCCCGCACGAGTGCCGCGTGGTGAGCGCTCACCGGACGCCGGACCTCCTCTTCGAATACGCGGAAGCCGCCCGTGGCCGTGGGCTGCGTGCCATCATCGCGGGCGCCGGTGGTGCGGCGCACCTGCCCGGCATGTGTGCGAGCAAGACGCCGGTACCGGTCCTCGGCGTTCCGGTGCAGAGCAAGACGCTCAACGGGCTCGACAGCCTGCTCTCGATTGCGCAGATGCCGGCCGGCGTGCCGGTGGCGACGTTCGCGATCGGGCAGGCGGGCGCCACCAATGCGGCGCTGTTCGCGGCGGCATTGCTTGCGGCGGACGATGCCGCGGTGCGTACGCGGCTTGATGCATTCCGCGCGTCGCAGACCGCCAAGGTGCTTGCGCAGCCCGATCCCCGTGTCGGCCTGATGCCGGGAGCGCACGGCTGATGCTGGTGGGCGTGGTCGGCGGCGGGCAGCTTGGACGGATGCTTGCGCTCGCGGGCATCCCGCTCGGGCATTCGTTTCGGTTCCTCGATCCCGATCCCGGTTGCCCGGCGTCCTCGCTGGGTGAGATGGTGGTGGGGGCATACGACGATCCGTCCGCCGTCCTGCGATTCGTGGAAGGCTTGGATGCGGCCACGTACGAGTTCGAGAACGTGCCGGCGTCCACGATCGCCGCGATCGCCGAGCGCGTGCCGACGGCGCCGGGACCGCGAAGCCTGGCCACGTCGCAGGACCGCATTGCCGAGAAGGAGTTCTTCCGTTCCTGCGGCATCCGCGTGCAGCGATTCGAGGCGGTTTCCAGCGAGTCCGAGCTGGCGGCCGCGTGCGGGCGGATCGGCGTGCCCGCGGTGCTCAAGACGCGGCGGATGGGATACGACGGCAAGGGGCAGTTCGTGGTGCGCTCCGCACGCGATGTGCCCGAGGCGTGGCGCGCCGTGGGCGGCATGCCGTGCATCTACGAGGCGTTCGTCGACTTCACCGCCGAGGTGAGCGTGATTGCGGTGCGCTCGCGCGACGGCGACGTGCGTACGTGGGCGCTCAACATGAACGAGCATCGCGGCGGGATCCTGCGCACGACGTTCGCCCCGGCACCGGGCATTGCGCCCGCGCTGCACGCCGAGGCGGAGCATGCCGTCCGGTCCGCGATGGAGGCGCTCGGCCATGTCGGTGTGCTGACGATCGAGTTCTTCGTGACGCCCGAGGGGCTGGT
>CAMBSR010000224.1 GCA_945870475.1 Phycisphaera mikurensis NBRC 102666 | reverse complement strand
TACCTGCGCGACCTGGCCGCGGTGGTGGAGGACGAACTGCACCGCCGTCACCTCAGCACCACGCAGGGCGAGATGATCCGCGAGCTCGGCGAGGCTCGCCGGCGCTCCATGGTGGATCCGCTCACGAGCGTATGGAACCGCGCCGGCCTCGACAGCATCCTGGAGCGCGAGCTGGCCGCGACCGCCGCGCGCCGTTCCAGGCTCTCGCTGGCGATGATCGACCTCGACCACTTCAAGGAGGTCAACGACCGCTTCGGCCACGGCATCGGCGATGCCGTCCTCTCCGAGGTGGCGCGCCGACTCCGCGTGGCTGCGCGTCCCGCGGATTCCGTGGCCCGCTTCGGCGGCGAGGAATTCGTGGTGGTGCTGCCCGATTGCGGCGAAGCCGACGCGCGCGTCGTCGGCGAGCGCCTGTGCCAGCGCATTGCCGGCGCGCCCATCGTGGTGGGGCAGTCGGTGCAGCTGAACCTCACGTGCTCCATCGGCGTCGCCACCGCCGAGAGCGGCGAGCCGTCCAACGTGCTCTTCACCCGCGCGGACGTGGCACTCTACGACGCCAAGCACGGCGGCCGCAACCGCGTGGTGGTGGCGACGCCGTCGATGCGCACCGTCAACGCCCGGCACTGAGCAGCTGGCCCTCGTTGATCCGGCGCTGCATGTCGCTGCGCTGCGTTCACGTGCAGGCCCGTTCCGTATCATCCGCCCATGCCCGTTGCATCCACCGCGGCCGTTCGCAGCGTCCGACTCAAGGTCGGCCTGGAGATCCACGTCGAGCTCGCCACGCGCAGCAAGATGTTCACGCGCGCCGGCAGCCCGGGCAATCCCGAGTTCTACGACCGCGAGCCCAACTCGCTGGTGACTCCCACGGTGGCCGCGCTTCCCGGGACGCTCCCGGTGATGAACCGCCGCGCCGTCGAGATGAGCATGATGGTGGGCATGGCGCTCGGCTGCTCCATCGCGCGCCGCTCCAAGTGGGACCGCAAGAACTACTACTACCCCGACCTTCCCAAGGGGTACCAGATCAGCCAGTACGACCTGCCGCTCTGCCATGACGGCGCGTTCGACCTGCCGGTGGCGGGCGGCGGCACCAAGCGCATCGGCATCATCCGCGCGCATCTCGAGGAAGACACCGGCAAGCTCGGCCACGAGCTCCCGGGCGGCTTCCATTACGAGGGATCGCTCGTCGACCTCAACCGTGCGGGAACGCCGCTCCTCGAGATCGTCACCGCGCCGGACTTCGATTCCGCGGCGGACGTGGTGGCCTTCGCGCAGGAATTGCGCAGCGTCTGCCGGTTCCTCGGCGTCACCGAGGGCATCATGCAGAAGGGCCACATGCGGTTCGAGCCCAACATCAACGTGATCATCGAGCTCGAGGACGGCACCGTGGTCAAGACCCCGGTGGTCGAGGTGAAGAACCTCAATTCCTTCAAGGCCGTGAAGGGCGCCATCGAGTACGAGGCCGCCGCGCAGGTGGACCGCTGGCGCGAGGACGGCAAGGTGATGGGCCCCAACGCCAAGAGCACGCGCGGCTGGGACGACGTGAAGTGCGTCACCGTGCTGCAGCGCGAGAAGGAGGACGCGCACGACTACCGCTACTTCCCGGATCCCGACCTGGTGCCGGTGATGGTGGACGATGCGTGGCGCGAGCGCGTGCGCGCGGAGATCCCGGAGCTGCCGCTCGCACGGCGCGCGCGGTACGTGGGCACCTACGGGCTCGAGGAGAAGGACGCCGCGGCGCTCGTCGAGGACCGCGAGCCGTGCATCTACTTCGAGTCGTGCGTTGCAGAGCTCGGCGGCACCGCCAAGGCGGGCTACGCCGCGGGCAAGTTCCTCCTCAACCAGCTGGCGAAGCGCGCCAACGAAATCGGCTGCGGGCTCCACGCCGCGGGCCTCACCTCGAAGCAGGTGGCGGGCATCGTGAACCTGCGCGAATCCGGTGCGCTGGGCGCGCAGAACGTGGATGCGCTGGTGGCCGCCATCGCCAGCACGCCGGACGACGCCAAGGCCGCCGCCGAGAAGGCCGGCCTCCTGGTGGTGCGCGACGACGCCGCGCTCGACGGCTGGATCGACCAGGCGATTGCCGCCAACGAGCAGGCTGCCGCCGACGTCCGCGCCGGCAAGATGGCCGCCATCGGCCGCATCGTGGGCTCGGTGATGAAGCTTGCAGGCGGCAAGGTGGATGCCAAGACCGTGAACGAGCGCATCGTGTCCAGGCTGCAGGGAGGTTCCCAGTGAATTCCGATTCACCCGCCGCACGGGCCAAGCTCGGCAAGGTGCTCGTCTCCGCCGAGCAGATCGCGGCCCGCATGCCGGCGCTCGCCCGCGAGATCGTCGATTGGATGGGCGACGGCGACGACGACCTGGTGCTCGTCCCGGTGATGACCGGCGCGTTCATCTTCGCCGCCGACCTGGTGCGGCACATGCCGGTGCGCATGCGCATCACGCTTGCCACCGTCTCCAGCTACCCGGGCGCCTCCACCGCCAGCCAGGGCGTTCGCCCGCTGGGCGACCTGCCCGCGAACCTCGAAGGCCGCCGCGTCCTCGTCATCGACGACATCCTGGACTCGGGCCGCACGCTGCGCTTCCTGCGCGAGCGCTTCGAGTCGCAGAAGCCCGCGCGTTTCGCGACGGCCGTGCTGCTGCGCAAGACCATCCCGGAGGCCATGAACACCACGTGCGAGTTCGTGGGCTTCGACATCCCCGACGAGTTCGTCGTCGGCTGCGGCCTCGACTACGACGGCTGCTTCCGCAACCTGCCGGACGTGCGTGTCCTCCATCCCGAGGGCAGCGCGTCGTGAGCCCCGGCATGCGCCGTTCCGCCGGGCGCGCCGCGTTCGCAACGACCGCGCTCGAGGAAGCCGGCGTGCCGCTCTTCGCGGCGTCGATGCTCGAGCCCGCGGAGATCATCGTTGCCGTGTGGCGCCCGAGCCTGGCGTGGATCGCGCTCCGCTCCGCGCGCGGCGTCGCCGCGATCCTGGCCATCACGCTCCTGGCGGCCGCCACCGCCAGCTGGGCGCAGCAGTCGTGGTCATCGCTCATCCTCCAGGTCGGGTTCGTCCTGATCGTCGCGCGCCTCGGCGCCGCCGGTGCCGAGTGGGCAAGCCGCGTGTACGTCCTCACCGATCGCCGCGTGCTGCGTCGCCGCGGCGTGCTGGCGCCCACCGTCTATTCCGCCAACCTCAACACGCTGCGCCGCATCGAGCTCCTGCAGACCGGCCTCGACCGCACGCTGCGCACCGGCACCGTGACGTTCAGCACGCGACACGAAGGGCATTACGAGGCCGCCTGGGTGATGGTGCCCGACGCTGAGCGCGTGATCGCCGTGGTCGAGGAAACGCGTCGGCGCTACAGCCGCTGACCGCGCCGCATCACTGCCCCCGCATCACTGCCACTGCGCGCCCGTGCGCGGGTTCGGCAGGTTCGCCGCCATGCGCTCGAGCGCCTCGCGGTCCTCCGCCGAGAGCTCCTTCGGCGCCTCCACCTGCACCACGGCGTAGAAGTCGCCCTCGACGCCCTTGGGCGGGTGGATTCCCTTGCCCTTCACGCGCAGGCGCTGGCCGCTCTTCACGCCGGCCGGCACCTTGAGCTGCACGCTCCCGTTGAGGAGCGGCACGCGCACGACGGTGCCGAGCGCCGCTTCCGCAATGGTGAGCGGCACGTCCATCATGATGTCGTCGCCCTCGCGGCGGAACCACGGATGCGGCGAGACGTGGATGGTGATGATCAGGTCGCCTGCCGCGCCGCCGCTTGCGCTGCGCGCGCCCTTGCCGCGCACCGCCAGCCGCGCGCCGCTGCGGATCCCCGCGGGAATCTTCACCTCGATGGATTCGCCGTTCACCTTGAACGAGCGCGTGCCGCCCAACGCCGACGTGGTGAAGTCGATGGTCTCCTCGGCCTCGGCGTTGCGGCCCGGCTGCGGCTCTTCCGGCTCGTCGTCGAAACCGCCGCGGCCGCGTGCGCTTCGTCCGCCGCGCCCGCCACCGAACATCGAGCCGAACATCTCCTCGAAGCTCGA
>CAMBSR010000223.1 GCA_945870475.1 Phycisphaera mikurensis NBRC 102666 | reverse complement strand
CCCGTGGCGCAGGTGGGGAGGGTTGTTCCGCGTGTGCGGCCGCCATCAGGCCGCCCAATCAGGCCCTCAGGCGCCTTGAAGGGGTTCAGCTTGAAGGGGTTCAGCTTGAGGGCGTTCAGCTGAAAGGGGGCTTCAGCGGCGTCGGCGCTTGAAGGGCGCTGCAGCCGCGGGGCCGGCGGCAGCGGTGCCCGGGGCTTGCGCGGGTGCCTTGCCCTGGGGGCGTCCGGCGGCGTTGGGCGTCGCGGCGCCGGCCTGCTTGGCCAGCTCCTGCGCCATCCTGTTCAGCGTGCTCGCCCGGTTGATGGCAGCCTGGAAGTGCTCCACCGGCGCGCCCTGGAAGTAGGCGGCGGCAAGCGCGGCCTGCTCGTTGAAGCCCTCGATGCGCATCTGCCGCGCGGCACCGTCGATCACCAGCGAGCGGATACCGAGGTCGGCAGCCAATTCCAGGGCGGCGCGCAGGCGCAGGTCGTTCTGGTCCGATCCCTGCGACAGGAGCTCCGCGACGTATGCGGCTGCCGGCAGCGACGGGTCCTGCTTCGGATCGGTGCGGCGCTTCTCGAGCTCGGCGCTCTGCGCGCGGATCAGCTCGATGTTGTTCACCTTCACGGGCATCTCCACGCCGTTCACGCGGATGCGGCGGCCGTGGACGATCACCAGGCCGGCGGCAAGGGCGCGGCCCTCGCGGATCCCTTCCTCGTTGAAATGCTCCATCGCGGGACGGCTGTCGAGGTCGGGGTGCTCGCCCTTCTCCCACTTCACCTGCCGGGCGTCGCCCTCGCCCTCGACGCGGCTCGATGCGATGCCCATCTGCCAGAGCGTCCAGAGCGCCGCCTGGATGCGTGGGTCGGTGGTGGGCAGGTTCTGCGTCTTCACGCCCGCATCGGCAATCATGGTCAGCATGCCGGGAATCGGCACACCCTCGTGCATGCGGCGGTAGACCTGGCCCGCAAGCCAGTCGAAGGCACCGCGTTCCTGGGGGATGAGCTCGATCGGGGTGCCGTTGAGTGTGAAGGTTGGCATGGGGGCGTGGAGGTTACTCCACGCGGCGGAGCGTCACGTTGCGCAGGTTGATGAACGACTCGCCGGGCTTGCTGGCGGCCTTCACGGTCACCGCATGGTGGCCGGCCTTGAGCGGCAGCACGCCCACCTGGACGGTCTTGAAGTCGCCCCAGTCCTTGCGCGGCGGCAGGTTCTGCGTGATCTGCGAGGAGCCGCCGTTGTCGACGTCGACGATGGAGACCTCGAAATCGCCACCGCAGGTCCCGTTGCACGCATAGTCGACCGACACCTGGTAGTTGCCGTCCGCCGGGACCACGATGTCCCACGAGGCGGTGCTCGCGGTGTCGCGCCACCAGCCCAGGTTCTGGAATCGGTCCTCGTACTGGATGCTGCCCGTGACCACGGCGTCCGCCGCTGTGCAGGCGATCAGGCCGAGCGAGTTGGCCTTCACCATGAACGGCTCCACCTGTGGCTTGCCCGCGATGGCGATCTGCACCACGGTGGCGTCCGCGTCCACCGGCGCCGCGCCGATGTTCGAGACCACGATGCCGTCGGCATCGCGCGCCACGGTGGGCTTGCGGTCCGGTGCGCCGAGCACCGACGCCACCGGCAGCACTTCATTGCCGATCCCGGGCAGTCGCAGTGTGCCGTCCTTCGGCCATTCGAACACCAGCAGGTTGAGCGTGGTGCTCTCGCGCCCGCTCAGCGGGCCGACGCCCTGCGTGATGCGTCCCCACTGGAACTTGCGCGGGAAGGGCGAGGCCTCTGTGCCGTGGATGGCCGTGCCGTTCACCTTCATCCACTCGCCCATGCGCTTCAGGCGGTCGATGGATTCCTGCGGGATGGTGCCGTCGCCCTTGGGACCGACGTTCAGCAGGAAGTTGCCGCCCTTGGAGGCGATGTCGCAGAGCATGCGGATCATCTCGCGTGCGTCCTTCCAGTGGTGGTCGGACGCCTTGAAGCCCCACGTGTCGTTCATGGTCATGCACGTCTCCCAGTCCTTGCCGGGCATGCCGTTCGGTGGGATGGTCTGCTCGGGCGTGCCGTAGTCGCCACGGGACTTCTCGTCGGCCGAGAAGCCCTCCATGCCGGCGCGGCCGCTGTCGACGCGGTTGTTCACGATGATCCTCGGCTGCAGGCTGCGCACGAAGTCGTCGGTCTTCTTGCCCCAGTCGTGGTTCCAGGTGCCTTCCCACTCGCCGTCGAACCAGAGGATGCCGATGGGCCCGTACTGCGTGAGGAGCTCCTTGAGCTGCGCCTGCATGTAGTCCACGTAGCGTGGGAACGAGGCGGGGTCCACCGGGCGCTTGTCCCACTCGCGGCGCGGCTGGTAGTCCGGGTGGTGCCAGTCCATGATCGAGTGGTACCAGCACATGGTGAGGCCATCGGCGCGCACGGCGTCGGAGAGCTCCTTCATGATGTCGCGCTTGAAGGGCGTGGCCATCACGTCGTAGTCGCTGACCGCGCTGTTCCAGAGCGCGAAGCCGTCATGGTGCTTGGTGGTGATCACCACGTACTGCATGCCCGCGTCGCGAGCGATGTCGGCCCACTGCTTGGCGTCGAACTTCACCGGGTTGAACTGCGGGACGAGCGTCTTCTGGTAGGCGATCGGGTCGGCCTTCGCGTTCGTCAGCAGCCACTCGCCGACGCCCGGCCAGTCCTTGCCGTCCCACACGCCCGCGGGCGTCGAGTACAGCCCGAAGTGGATGAACATCCCGAAGCGCGCCGAGCGCCACCACGCCATGCGCGCATCGCGTTCGGCGCGCGTCTCCTTGAACGCCGGCGGCGGGGCATTGACGGCGGATGGTGCGGCGAGCATGGAACCGAGGACGACGGCGGCGGATGCCGCGGCGAGCGTGGTGCGCATGGGTGGAGGATAGGTGGTGGCACCGTGGGTGACGAGGCTGCGCTCACCCCTCGAGCAGCACCACCTGCTCCGCGTCCACCGTCAGCGCCACGGGCTCACCGCGGCGGGAGAGGCGGCGGGGATTCAGCTCGAACACCTTGACGGTGGTGCCGTGGCAGTCCACCCGGTGCTGGGCCATTTCGCCCAGGTAGGTGCTTTCCGTCACCACGCCGCGGAGGGCGGGGCGGCCGGCAGGGGCGTCGGCTTCCGCGTGGAGGCGCAGCGCCTCGGGGCGGATGCTGGCGGTGAGCGTGGTGCCGGCAAGCAGCGTGCCGGCAGTGGTCGATTCGAGCACGCCGGCCGCGGTCTTCACGGTGCGCGTGGATGCCCCCATTCCGGCGCTGGCTCCCGGTGCGCCTTCGACGGTCGCGTCCAGGAAATTCGTCTCGCCCAGGAACTCGGCCACGAAGCGGTTGCCCGGGCGTTCGTAGAGTTCGCGCGGGCCGCCCGCCTGCTCGATGCGTCCGTCGCGCAGCACCACCATGCGGTCGGCGAGGCTCAGGCTCTCCTTCTGGTCGTGCGTCACGTAGATGGCGGTGATGCGCGTCTCGTCGACGATGCGGCGGATCTCGCCGCGCATCTCGATGCGGAGCTTGGCATCGAGGTTCGAGAGTGGTTCGTCGAGGAGGAGCACCTCCGGCCGGTAGACCACGGCGCGCGCGAGCGCCACGCGCTGCTGCTGTCCGCCGGAGAGCTCGTTCGGGCGGCGGTCCGCGTACGTGCCCATGTGCACCATCTCGAGCGCCTCGCCGGTGCGGCGGCGGACCTCGTCGGCGGGGAGCTTGCGCACCTCGAGGCCGAACGCCACGTTCTGCGCGACGGTCATGTGCGGCCACAGCGCGTAGCCCTGGAAGACCATGCCGCATTCGCGCTTCTCGGCCGGGAGGCCGGTGACGTCGCGGCTGCCGAATCGGATCACGCCGGCAGTGGGCTCGATGAAGCCCGCGATCATGCGCAGGATGGTGGTCTTGCCGCAGCCGGAGGGCCCCACCAGGAAGGTGAGTCCGCCGGGGGGCGCCTCGAGCGTCACGCCGTCGACCGCGACGGTGGATCCGAAGGACTTGCGGAGCTTCTCGAGTGTGACGGAAATCACGGCAGGCGGAAGATACCCGTGG
>CAMBSR010000222.1 GCA_945870475.1 Phycisphaera mikurensis NBRC 102666 | reverse complement strand
CGACACGCTCGGCTACATCCTCTTCAAGTCCGGCAAGCTTGCGGACGCCGAGGACGTGCTGAACAAGTCGGTGGCCGTCGCGCCCACGGCGAGCGCGCTCATGCACCTGGCGCAGGTACGCGCCGGGCAGGGCAACGTCGGGGATGCCCGCCAGCTCCTGGACCGTGCCCGGGCGAAGTCGCCCGACGCGGACACCGCCAAGGAGATCGAGGAGATCACGGCGTCGCTCAAGGGGAAGTGACACGTGCAACGTGATGTTTGTGAGTGATGACTGGGATCGATGACTGGGACTGACGCGCGACGGGATCGCACGAGAGGAACAACGATGACTGCAGCAAACCAGACGACCGCCACCCCATCCTCCGCTCCCCGCCCCGCCCAGGCAGGCGGTGCGCCCCGCGGCGGTCGGCAGCAGGCGCCCACCGTCGATCCCGTGCGCATCCTCCGCCAGCACGCGTGGCTCCTCGCGGGCTCCGCGGGCGTCGGGCTCGTGCTCGGCGTCGTCGCGCACTTCACCTGCCTGTTCCTCTATCCGCTCTGGGGCGGCTCGGTGATCTTCGAGATCCGGCCCGAGGTGACGGGCGCGAAGGACGCCGTGACCCGCGAAATCGTGCAGGACGAGGCGATCGCGCGCCTGGGCCAGACCGAGTCGCAGAAGATGATGTCGAAATCCATCCTGGAGGCCGCGATGAAGGCGCCGGACGTGGGCATGACCAAGTGGGGCCAGCACTACACCACGGTCGACGAGCGAATCGAGAAGCTCGAGGACACGCTGCGCGTGGGTCACCGTCGCGGCACCCAGCTCTTCACCGTCACCTGGCGCACGTGGGACAAGTCCGACGTGCCGGTCATCCTCAACCGCGTCGCCGACACGTACATGAGCGCCCGCGATGACGAGGAGAACTCGCGGACGGCGCGCAGCAAGTCGCAGTTCGAGACCAAGAAGGCCCAGGTCGAGGAGTCGATCCGCACCCTGAAGTCGGAGATCCAGGACTTCATCCGCAAGAAGGGCATCACCGCCGGCAAGGAATCCGACCTTGCCGACCAGCGGTCCTCGGAGAACCTCGCACGCCTGCGCGACGACACGATCCGTGACCTGACCCTGGCCCAGGCGCGCCTCGACTCGATCGACCGCAAGATCGCCGACCAGCGCTTCGAGGACGAGGACCGCCGCAACGCCCTGGACGATCCGTCGATTCGTGCCCTCGAGCGCGACCTGCAGCAGATCCAGGTGGCGCTCAACGCCACGCGCGAGCGCTTCGGCGAGGATCACCCGCAGGTCAAGGAGCTGATGCAGCGCGAGGCGGCGGGGCGCGCCCGGCTCAAGGCGTCCATGGACGAGGCGATGAGCCGCAACCTGCTGGCGGACAAGATCAACTTCTCGCAGCGCGTCATCGGCCTGAAGTCGCTCGTCGAGAAGCAGACCGAGGACCTGAGCACCTCCCAGAAGAAGCTCCAGGACCTGACCGCCGAGATCAGCGCGCTCGACGCGCTCAAGGAGCAGCTGGCCCAGAAGGAACTGGAGCGCAACGACCTGCAGGACCTGATCACGCAGCTCGACCTGCTGCAGGCGCGCGAAGATGCCCGCCGCGTGCGGCTCGTGCAGCGCGCAACCACCCCGAAGGAGATGGACTTCCCGCAGCTCAAGTTCATGGTCCCGGGCGGCGCGGTGCTCGTGCTCCTGATCGTCGCCGGCATCCTGTTCCTCCGCGAGTTCCTCGACCAGCGCGTGAAGCAGCCGAGCGACCTCGCCGGCGTCGGCGGCGCGCGCCTGATCGGCGTGATCCCGGACATCGAGGAGGATCCCGCGGCGCCCAAGGCGGCGGAACTCGTCGTCCACGATTCTCCCGGCTCCACCACGGCCGAGATGTTCCGGCAATTTGCCTCCGCCGCCCGCAAGGCGATGGATGCCGGCGGTATGCGTTCGATTGCCATCGTCGCGGCGCATCCCGCCGGCGGCGCCACGACCACGGCGTCCAACCTTGCATCCAGCCTCCACGCCATCGGCCGCACCGTGGCGGTGGTCGATGCCAACCTGCGTCGCCCGCGCATCGCCTCGGTGTTCGGCGTCGATCCGGACGCACCCGGCCTCGGCGACATGCTCGCCGGCCGACAGGTGCAGCCGCAGATGTCCAACGGCATCGCCGTTTACGGGCCCGGCACCCCGGAGAGCCGGGTCTACGAGCGCCTCTCCACCGACGAGATGCGGCGCCTCGTGGCGCGCCTGCGGGAGCAGTACCAGGTGGTGATCCTCGACCTGCCCCCGGCGCTCGTCGCGGGCGAGTCGATGGTGGTGGCCGACTGCTGCGACGGCGCCGTCCTGGTGGTGCGCGCCATGCAGGACCAGCGCGGCCTGGTGGCGAAGTTCGTGCACCAGCTGCAGGAGACACACGCCGTGCTCATCGGCACCGTCCTGATGCGCCCCGAGCACACCGTCGGCGGCTACTTCAAGAAGAACGCTGAGCTCATGGCCGAGTACGCCAAGCCCGCCGGCACGGAGACCAAGGCCTGAGCATCCCCGCTGCGGATGTCCAGGGCATCGACCATGGCGACCACCCCACGAAGGCGCTACCTCGTCACCGGCGGTGCGGGCTTCATCGGCTCGCACCTCTGCGAGGCGCTGCTTTCGTCCGGGGGCTCCGCCACCGTGGTGGACGACCTCTCCACGGGGCGTGAGTCCAACCTCGACGCGGCGCGTTCCGCGCACGGCGATTGCCTGACCTTCGTGCAGGCCACCGTGACGGACGCGCTTGCCGGGCTGCCTGCCGGCGGATTCGACGGGATCTTCCACCTGGCGGCCGCCGTCGGCGTTCGCCTGGTGGTGGAGGACCCCGCGCGTGCCGCGGAGACGAACATCTTCGAGACATCGGCGGTGCTTTCGTATGCCGCCCGATCCAGGACCCCGACGCTCCTCGCGAGTTCCAGCGAGGTCTACGGAAAGGGGATCCGGGCCCCGTTCCGCGAGGAGGACGACCTCGTCTTCGGGCCGCCCACGGTCTCGCGCTGGTCGTACGGCCTGTCGAAGGCCATCGACGAGCAGCTCGCGCTCGCGCACGCGCAGCGGGATGCCCTGCCCGTGGTGGTCGCCCGCTTCTTCAACACGGTCGGCCCGCGCCAGCGCGGTCGCTACGGCATGGTGCTGCCGCGCTTCGTGACGGCCGCACTCGCCGGAGAACCCCTGGAGATCCACGGCAACGGGCGACAGGTGCGCTGCTTCTGCGATGTCCGCGACGTCGCCGCCGCGCTGCCGCGGCTCCTCGGCGACGCCGCCTGCCACGGGCGGGTGTTCAACGTCGGCGGCGACCGTCCCGTCACCATCGAGGACCTCGCCGGCGCCGTGCTGCGCGTCACCGGATCCCGGTCCCCGCTCAACCGCATCCCGCATTCACAGGTCTTCGGCGAGTCCTTCGAGGACCTCGCGATCCGCGTCCCCGACATCTCCCGCATCCGCGCGGCGATCGGCTTCGATCCTTCCATCACCCTGGACCGCACCATCGCCGACATCGCAGCGGAGTGTGCACGCCGTCCGGAGGCCATCGCATGAGCTGCGAGGGAATGACGCATGCAGTGCGCCTCGAAGGCGCGCTCTCGCTCCTCGTCGACTGCCTCCCGGCGCTCCTGGCGAGCTTTGCCGCGACGGTCGCCACGGTGCCGGTGGTCCGGTGGATCGCCCACCAGACCGGCGTGGTCGACAAGCCGGACGCCGTGCGCAAGCTCCACGGCCGCACGGTGGCCTATCTCGGCGGCGTCGGCGTCTTCGTCGGCGTCTTCGTGGGAATCATCGTGAGCGCCCTGTTCGCGGGCTCGGACCTCCTTTCGCTTCCGCCGGTCCCGTTCTCGGTGGTGCTCGGGATGATCGCCATCACGTTCACGGGCCTTGCCGACGACATCTGGAAGTTCGATGCCCGCCTGAAGATCGCCGGCCAGCTGGTGGCCGCGGCCGCGCTCGCCATCGACGAGATCGGCGTCAACGTCGCCACCGGCCTCATGACGCCGATCATGGGCGGGCCGCAGGATTCAC
>CAMBSR010000221.1 GCA_945870475.1 Phycisphaera mikurensis NBRC 102666 | reverse complement strand
GGCTTTCCGGGCGTGTTCATGCGGGATCGGCCATCAAGGCCCAGGTGGTCCTGCATGGCCACCATGGCGGTGCGTGCCGGGCTCTGGAGCGTGGCCTGGACCATGGAGCCGGGGAGTCCGCGGCGGGCCTCTGCCGTCGACGCGGCGCCCACGTAGGCCGCGTACCGGGCGCGCGCCGCGGGAGGCAGCGTCTTCCACCAGCCGACGGTGGTGTCGTTGTCGTGCGTACCGGGATACGCCACGCAGTCGACCGGGTGCATGCAGGGAAGATCCCCGCTGCCCGGGTCGTAGAAGGCGTTGTGCACGAGCTTCATGCCCGGAAGGCCGAAGCGCTCGCGGAGCGCGACCACCGCGGGCGTCACCGCGCCGAGGTCCTCGGCGACGAGCGGCAGCCGGCCGCAACCGCGCTCGACGGCCGCGAGCAGTTCTGCGCCGGGGGTCGGGCGCCACGAGCCCTTCATGGCGGTCTTGGCCTTGCCGGCAATCTCGTAGGCATGCACGAATCCCACGAAGTGGTCGATGCGCAGCGCGTCGAAGCGCGCCAGGTTCTCGCGGATGCGCGCGGTCCACCACGCGAAGCCGGTGCGGCGATGCTCGCTCCAGCGGTAGTGCGGGTGGCCCCACAGCTGGCCGGTGGCGCTGAAGCAGTCGGGCGGCACGCCGGTGACCACGTCGGGGCGGCCCTTCGCATCGAGCCGGAAGAGGCGCGGGTTGTCGTGGACGTCGGCGGAATCGAGCGGGACGAAGATGGGGACGTCACCCAGGAGGAGGACGCCCTTCTCCGCACAGTACGCGTGGAGCTGCTGCCACTGGCGCTCGAATTCCCACTGGAGCCACGCGTGGTACGTCGGATCGGGGCTTGCGCCGCGACGGCCCATCGCAAAGCGGCACCAGCCCGTGAGCCACCATTCGTTGCGGCGCTCGAAGGCGCGCATGGCCGCGGGGATGCCGCCGCGACGGCGGCGCATGGTCTCGTACGCGGTGCGCATGCGCGGCTCCTTGAAGCGGCGCGCGGCGTTCCAGTCCACCGGACCGTCGGCAGAGACGCGCGGATCGCCGCGCTGCACGCGGAGCGCGGAACGCGGAAGGAGCCCGTCATCCGCGAGCAGTTCCAGGCTGATGTAGAGCGGCTCGCCGGCGAAGCTCGAGGTGCTGGCATACGGCGAATCGCCGGGGCCCACGGGTCCCACCGGGAGCATCTGCCAGATGGTCTGTCCCGCGGCCGCGCACCAATCGGCAAAGGCATGTGCCGTGGGCCCAAGGTCGCCCACGCCGTGCGGCGCGGGCAGCGAGGAGACGTGGAGCAGCGTGCCGGCGCGGCGGCGCGCGAAGATGGCGGGAGCTGAGCGCGTGGAGGCGTGGCGTGGCATGGTGGTCACTTGGTGCGGCGGAACCAGACGCGGCCGCCGACGGCGGGAACGGTGGCCTTGCGTAGGCCGTCATCGGCGAAGCCCGGGGTGCCGAAGGCATCCTCCCAGCCTTCGCCGAGCGCGGAGAGATCCACGGTGGCGGGACGATCGGATGCACAGAGCGCCACGAGCACCTCCTCGCCACCGCCCGAGCGCACGAACACCCACGTGTCCTGCGCGTCGTCGGTGAGCACGGTGCGGAACGAGCCCGTGCGCAGCGCCGGATGCGCGCGCCGCAGGCCGATCACCGCGCGATAGTGCGCAAGCGTGGCCGGATCGATCGTCTCCTGCGGATCCTCGTACGGGAGCAGGTCCTCCCAGAGCATCGGCTTGCGGTTGTTGGGGTCGTTGGAGCCCCACATGCCGGTTTCGTCGCCGTAATAGACCATCGGTGCACCGACGTAGGTCATCTGCAGGAGTGCCAGGAGCCGCTGCTTGGCGTACTCCGCGGCGCCGGGCTTGGTGGCGTCGTAAGCGGCGCCCTCCTGCTCGCGGTTTCCCTGGTTGTAGACGCGGTCCGGGTTCTTCGCCATGCTCGCCACGCGATCGGTGTCATGGCTGTCCACCAGGTTCATCATGGCGTAGGTGCACTCGGCGGGGTACGCCAGTCGCAGCTGCGCCAGCGCCTCGTCGAGCGCGGTGGGCGTGATCTTGTTCTTGCGGTCGATCACCCAGCGAATTGCAGGCTTGGCGAACTCATAGTTCATCACGCCATCGAAGGCGCGGCCGTCGAGCCACTGGTCGGCACGCTCCCAGATCTCGCCGATGATGAGCGCCTCGGGATTGATGGCGCGCACGTTGCGGCACCACTCGTGCCAGAACGTGAGCGGCACCTCGTTGGGCACGTCGAGGCGCCAGCCGTCGACGCCGTCGCGCGGGTCGCCGTCGCCATCGGGATCCATCCAGCGTCGCGTGACCTCCATGATGTGGCGGCGCGCACTCTCGCTCGCGATGCCATGCTCGGGGTCCTTGCGAAGCACGGGAAGCTCGCTGAAACCCCACCACGCCTCGTAGGTGAACGGATCCCAGCTGGAGATGTCGAACCAATCGGCGAAACTGCTCTCCTTGCCCTTCTGCTTGACGTCCTGGAAGGCGGGATGCCCGGTGCCGACGTGGTTGAAGACGCCGTCGATCACCACGCGGAAGCCCATCGACTTTGCCTCGCGGATGAAGTCGAGGAACGCGCGGTCCGTGGGCGTGAACGTCCACGTGGCCAGGTCCAGGATGTCCTCCTTGGCGGCGGCCGCGGCGTAGTCGCCCGTGGCGCCGAAGTGCTCGTCGACGTGGATGTAGCTGGTGGTGTTGTACTTGTGCGGCGTGCTCGCCTGGAACATCGGCATCAGGTAGAGCGCGTTGACGCCGAGCTGCTTGAGGTACGGGAGCCGCTCGCGCAGACCAGCCAGGTCGCCGCCGCCGAAGCGGCTGAAGACGTAGTGCTTGTAGAAGGTCTGCCCGTCCTGCCCTTCCCTGCCGAAGCGCTTGTACCAGTCGTGCTTCCAGCCGATGGTGCCCTCGGGATCGTTGGCCGGGTCGCCGTTGCGGAAGCGATCGACCATCACCTGGTACCAGACGGCGTCCTTCGCCCAGTCCGGAGTGCGGAAGGGCTTCTCCGATGCGGTGTCGAGCGAGTATGTCTTCGGATCACTCACGGCGGACTGACCATCCTTTGCAATGAACGTGTACGCGATTTGCGCGCTGCCCGTGACGGGGAGGGTTGCCTCCCAGACGTCGAAGGGCCCGCGGACGCCCGTACGGGACATGGGCGAACCCCCGGTCGTTTGACCGGATTTCCAGCGGAGTTCCACCGACTGCACGTCGCCGCGCAGCGTGCGCACGCGGACGCGCCAGGCGCCCGACACGCGCTCACGGTCGGCGGGAAGGCGCGGGTCGTGGCGGAAGGCACTGCCCTCCACCTGGCCGTCTCCGAGCCGCGCGAGCGACGGGTCGAGCGAGGCCTCGGCACCGAGGAGCAGCACCGAGTTGCTGCCGCCGTTGCCGTCGTCCATGCCGCGCGCGTTGGTGGGATCGGGAATCCAGCGCGTGCCGTCGACGATGAACTTGTAGCGGCGCATGCCCGGCGGCACGTCGACCGCGGCGGCGAAGGCCCCGTCCGCGCGACGCGTCATCGACACGGCCTGGCCCTGCCAGCCGGTGAAGTCGCCGGCGACCTGCACCGTGCGCACCGCCGCGGCCTGTGCGGCCGGAAGCATGAACGTGACGCGCCAACGGCCGTCGGCCCGCTCCTCTGCCACCATGCCGGCAGGGACGCGAGCATCGGGCTGCGTGCCGCTCGCGCGCGCGGGCGGCTCCGTGGGCGGGAACGGCGGGGCGTCGGCGTGAGCGGCGCGGAATGCCCCCGTGAGCACGCCACCCGCAAGCACCAACGCCCGCGCTGCAGACACGCCGCGGCGCACCGCGTCCAAGTTACGCACCGGATCCCGATGCGTCACGGGGCTGCATGTTGGCGTTGCTATTCTTCGATCCATGGCTGACGGAGGCCCTGCGAAGAGCATCGCAAGAATAGGCGCAAGCGCACTGCGGTGGACGCTGGGCGTTGCCGCGGCGGTGCTGGTGCTCTGGGCCTTCGCGCGCGTCGGCTGGCGCGAGTTCCACCGT
>CAMBSR010000220.1 GCA_945870475.1 Phycisphaera mikurensis NBRC 102666 | reverse complement strand
ACGAGCACGGAACCCACCATGACCCAGACCGACCTCGCGAAGGACCTGAAGAACATCTCCGAGAAGGACCGCAAGCAGATCGAGCAGGCGCAGGAGATGCTCGGCCCGGATCCGAAGACGATGGGCTTCGTCAAGAACGTCTTCTGGGGCAACTTCCGCGAGGACCTGGTGTTCCCGTACCCGGCGCAGACCGCCGAGGAGAGCGCGCGCTGCGACCAGCTGCTCGCCGAGCTCGACACCTACTTGACCAACGAGCACCCTGCCGTCGAGATCGACCAGAAGCAGGAGATCCCGGAGTGGGTCATCAAGAAGCTCTTCAGCATGGGCGTGCTCGGCATGACCATCCCGAAGGAGCACGGCGGCCTGAGCTTCGGCATCACCAGCTACAACCGCGTGCTGCGCCGCATCGGCCGCACCTGCGGCTCGACCGCGGTGCTGGTCTCCGCGCACCAGTCGATCGGCTGCAAGGCGCTCATGCTCTTCGGCAACGATGAGCAGAAGAAGCGCTTCCTCCCGCGCATGGCCAAGGACGCGCTGAGCGCCTTCTGCCTGAGCGAGCCGAACGTCGGCTGCGACGCCGGCGGCCAGGAAACCCGCTGCACCGTCAGCGAGTGCGGCAACTACTACATCGTGAACGGCGAGAAGAAGTGGGCCACCTCCGGCGCGCTCTCGGCCCTCTTCACCGTGATGGCCAAGCAGAAGATCAAGGACCCCAAGACCGGCAAGGAGAAGGACGCGGTCACCGCGCTCATCTGCACGCCCGACATGGAAGGCGTCGAGATCTTCAGCCGCAACCGCTCCAAGTGCGGCATCCGCGGCACCTGGCAGGCGCGCATCCGCCTCACCAACGTGAAGGTGCCCAAGGAGAACCTGCTCCACAAGGAAGGCCGCGGCCTCAACGTGGCGCTCACCTGCCTCAACTACGGCCGCTGCACGCTCAGCGCCGGCATGCTGGGCGCGGCTGAGTTCGCCTACGAGCAGGCCACCAAGTGGGCCAAGTACCGCTTCCAGTTCGACCGCCCGATCGGCGAGTTCGACCTCGTCAAGGAGAAGCTCGCGCGCATGGCTGCGTACACGTACGCCATGGAGGCGATGCTCTTCATGACCACCGGCTTCCTCGACCGCCATGACGAGGACATCATGCTCGAGACCGCGGTCTGCAAGGTGTTCTGCAGCGAGTTCGGCTACCGCACCGCCAACGACGCCATCCAGGTGATGGGCGGCGAGAGCTACATGACGGAAAATCATGTCGAGCGCGCGTGGCGCGACAGCCGCATCAACATCATCGTGGAAGGCGCCAACGAGGTGATGCACTCCTTCATCTTCGCCTACGGCTCCAAGCAGCTCGGCGAGTGGATGCTCGGCGTGAAGAAGAACCCGGCCAAGCACCTCGGATCCGCGATGCAGATCGGCAGCGAGCTGTTCCTCGGCGTGCGCCGTCCGCTGCCCTCGTTCAAGAGCACCGACCCGCGCCTGAACGGAATGATGCACGAGCTGATGATGCGCATCCGCGAGTTCAGCCACCAGGTCAAGCTCATGTTCAAGGAGTGGGAGGACAAGCTCGTCACCGAGCAGACCATCCAGGCCCGCCTCTCGATGTGCGCCATCTACATCCACGCGATGACGTGCGCGCTCTCGAAGCTCGACCACAACATGCGCAAGGGACTCGACGGCGAGGCGCTGGCGTACGAGATGAGCCTCGTGGAGCACCTCTGCTCGATGTTCGGGCAGGGGATCGAGGAGGAGGTCCGCGCGCTGCGGACCAACTCCGACGTCACCATGAAGCGTGCTGCCGACGCCGTGCTCAAGCACATCGACGGCTTCAAGAACTCCGACTTCGCCATCCCCGAGCGCACCATGGACATGCAGGCGCGCGGCACCGGCCGCACGCTCAAGCCGGCCGATGCCGCGGCGATCCCGCAGTTCGGCGCCGGCAGCGTGTGGCATGGCGACGCCATCAAGACGGCGCATCCGCAGCACGCGTAAGCCGTTGCAAGCCACGGTCTTGGAGGTGGTTTTGGAGGTCGGCGCCCCGGGCGTTTGGGCACCCGAACCTCGTTCGGTAGCCTTTTCCGTTTGCCGCGCGGCGTTGGTCTCCGCGCTCTTGCCAGCCACTCGTTCACTCCACACAGGACGTCCATGAAGCTCTTCGAGACGATGAACCAGCACGGCCACGAGCGAGTGGCATTCCATGTCGATCCCGCCACCGGACTCAAGGCGATCATCGCGCTGCACTCCTCGGTGCTCGGCAACGCGCTCGGCGGCACACGCCGCTGGGCCTACACCGACGAGAGCGAGGCGATCCGCGACGTGCTCCGCCTCTCCGAGGGCATGACCTACAAGAGCGCGGCGACCGATCTCCCGATGGGTGGCGCCAAGAGCGTCATCATGATCGAGAAGGGCAAGGTCCCCACCGAGGCCGAGGCGCGCGCCATGGGCCGCTTCGTCGACACCTTCGCCGGCAAGTACATCGCCGCCGAGGACGTGGGCGTCAACACCCAGTATTGCGACTGGATGGCGCAGGAAACGAGCCACATCATGGGCGGCGAGACGGTGAGCCACGGCGGCGACCCGAGCCCGTTCACCAGCCAGGGCACGTTCAACGCCATGAAGGCCTGCCTGGCGCACGCCGGCCGCAAGGTGGAGTTCTCCGGCCTGAAGGTCGCGGTTCAGGGCCTCGGCGCCACTGGCTACCGGCTGGCCAAGCTCTGCCGTGACCACGGTGCCACCGTGATCGGCACCGACGTCAACCCCGCCGCCATCGAGCGCGCGGTGAAGGAACTGGGAGTCGTGGCGCTCAATCCCGGCCAGGACATCTTCGCGCAGGAGTGCGACATCCTCGCGCCGTGCGCACTGGGTGCGGCTCTCAACCACACCACCATCAAGCACCTCAAGTGCGCGATCATCTGCGGCACGGCGAACAACCAGCTGCACGATGCCGCGGTCGACGGACCGGCGCTCAAGCAGCGCGGCATCCTCTACGGCCCCGATTTCATCGTGAACGCCGGCGGCGTGATCCGCCTGGCGGGCCTCTACCTCGGCATGACCGAGGCGGCGCTCGACAAGAAGATCGAGCAGATCGAGCAGACCACCACGGCCGTGCTCAAGGAAGGCAAGAACGACCCGAGCGAGCACGTGGCGGCGGTGAACTACGCCAAGCGCCGCATCGAGGCGGGCCGCAAGGCCAAGCTCGCGCAGCCGGCGATGGCGTGAGCCGGTAAATCCGTACCCGGTTAAGTTTGCACCAATTACTCCCCCCGGTCTCTCGGGGGGAGTTTCGTTTTGCGCCGGAGTAATTGGTGCAAACTTAACCGGGTACGGATTTGGAGCTGGCTCGTCGCGCGTACATCCACGCTCCCGTCGCGACGATCGCGAGCGCCACCACGTGGTACCCGCCGAACGCGCCGAACCAGCGCGCGTCGTCACGCATGAACTCGTGCGCGAACCGGAACGCGCCGTACGCCATCAGGTAGATGTTGAACCGCTGCCCGCGCATCCATCCGAAGCGCCACGCGCACAGCGCCCATGCGAGGAACAGCAGGTTGAACGCCATTTCCGCCTGCGGCGCAGGCCAGCGCGCGTGCCCGTGCGGATCGGTCACCGTCCACCAGGCAGCATCGCACTCGACGCCCTGGCAGCAGCCAGCGAACACGCATCCCACGCGGCCGATCGCGAGCGCCAGCGGCACCGTCACCGCAAACATGTCGCCGGTGCCGTGGCGGTAGCCGGTGATCGCCTTCGCTGTCTCCACGCCGAGCACGCCGCCGAGCAGCGCGCCGGTCACGCTGTGTCCGCTGAGGAGCGCCGCCCAGTTGTCGCGGAGCTGCCAGCCTTCCGCAAACAGGAACGCAAGCTTCGCGCCCAGGTACGCACCCACCAGCGCGCCGCCATACACCGCGTAGAGTCGATCGTCCGGCACGCGTCCTTCGCTGCGCACCAGCTTCCTCCACAGGAGCGCCGTGATCACGATGCCCGCGAGCGTGGTCAGCGCATACATCGGGCTACCAACCGGCGTGGAGGCAACCGCA
>CAMBSR010000219.1 GCA_945870475.1 Phycisphaera mikurensis NBRC 102666 | reverse complement strand
GACGCACCGCCGGCCACCAGCCGCGCCTGCATCGCGAGGAGTTCCTGTTCACCGGCCGCCACGGATTCCAGCGCATTGCGCGCCCACGCGGGCGAGCCCGCCGTACGCAGGACCGGCGGCCGCGCGTAGATGGCGGGAACGGGCGGCGTGTCGCGCGCGCTCGGTGCGGGGTTCGTGGCCGTGGTGCGTGCATCGGTGGATCGCGCCGCGCTCGGTGCCGCGCGCGGCGCGGTCTCGGCGCGCCCCGCGCGGGATGCGTCGGGTGCAGCCACGGCGGACTCCGCGCTTGATCCACGCGTGGCCTGCGACGCCGTTCGGTCGGCACGATCGATCGCAAAGAGCGTCAAGCCGACGCTCACGGCAAGCGCCATGAGAAGGAGCGCCATGCCGATCAGGATTTCCACGGCGCGGTTGGGCGCGGAGCGCGCCGAGCGCGATGAAGGCCCGCCTGCAGCGGACAGTGCGCTCGACGCCTCCGATGCATGCACGTCAGGCGCCGCAGCACCTGGCGCCGGACTCTGCACAAACCCAGGCTGTTCACGCACGCCTGCAGGCGCACCACCGCCCATCGACGCCGCGCGCATGGCACTCGCCACCACCACCTGCACGTCCACGCCGGCGCGCTTGGCAAGCGATGCCAGGCGCGTGCGCGTGCGGGCGTTCCATCCGCCACCGGAACGCAGGACGGCCAACACCTGCTGGTCCAGGAGGCGCTGGCGGTCACTCGGCGGTTGCGGCGCGTTCAACGCGGGCCCCCTTCGCTCTGCTGCGCTGCGGGCAGCCGCGCATCGAGCGCTGCGAGGCGGATCGATGCATCGCCGCGCCCGAAACCGCCACCAAGCTGACGTACCTGCTCGAGGAGCGCGCGGGCCTGGGCGCCATCGCGCGCGGCCTCCGACTCGATCTGCATGGCTTTCGCCTCGAACCACTGCTCGGTACCGGCCTTGCTGGCGGCAAGCACGGTGCGGAGTCGATCGGCCGCCCCCGCCGCATCACCCGCGGCGGTGCGCAGGTCGGCATCGGCCAGGAGGAGGAACGCCGAGCGCGGCGAAGCCTCGAGCGCCGCGGCACCCGCGCGCTCGGCGCCGGCGCGATCGACCGCCGGCTTGCCAGCGCGCAGGAGCTCGGCCTCGGCGCGCATCCACATCACCACCTCAGTGGGGCCGGGGTGGTCCTGTCCCGTGACGACGGCCTTTGCCACCGCCGCGCGCACCTCGGCGCCGCACGCAGGATTCCGGGCCACCGCCGCCAGGAGCGACTGCGCAGCCACGCGGCCCCACGCTGACGCAGGGTCGAGCACGGCCGCCGCATCGCGCGCATCGTCGAGGCGCCCGTCGAGCGACGCGATCTGCGAACGACGCGCTGCGAGCTCCGGCGTGAGCGCCGCCGCATCCGCGCCCACCGCGCGCGGCTCGAGCGCCGCCAGCGCATCGGCAGCGCGCGTGCGATCGTCGAGCGCCACGGACATCTCCAGCCGCCGGCGCAGTTCGAGCGTGCCTTCCTCGCCGCCGCCGGCAGCGATGTCGTCGCCTGCAGAGAGTGCACGACGCGCGGCCACGCGGCGATCATCGCCCGCCAGCGACCGAAAGCGCCGGTACAGCCCATCGAGCGCGGCGCGCCGTGCGGCGGGCGCCAGTTCCACCGGCACCGTGTCGCCGAGGAGTGCATCCACGTCCGCCACGGTGGGCACATCCGCGTGTACCACGCGCCACGCGCGGGCGCGCACGGCGGCGGCGGATTCGGGGAACTGCGCAACCACCGCGTCCACTTCCTTCGAGACGCGCGCGCCCAGCTCGGCGGAGCCCGGCTTGCGCGATGCCTCGTCGAAGCACAGCACCGCCATCCACCGCGTGTCCGCTGCGCGTTCACCCTGCATCTCGCGCGAGGCGGCGAGGAACGCCTCGCCCGCTTCCGCCATGCGCCCGGCGCCGCGCAGCACGTAACCGTTGAGTGAACGTGCGCCCGCTGCCACCGCGGGCGGTGCGCCGGGTGCCAGCGCACCCGCCAGCTCATCCGCGGCGCGCTGCCATGCAGCGGTGGCTTCGGCCGTCTTCCCTGCTTCCTTCAGTCGATTGGCGTCCGCCGCGGCCCGCACCGCGGCAAAGAGCATCGCTCCGGCACCTGCTGGTTCGGCACCCGGCGCAAGCGAGATCACCGAGAGTTCGCGCAGCTTCCCGGCGGAGACCAACCGCCCAACCGATTCCGTGAGGAGTTCCGCCGCCCCGGCTGCATCCGGATGCCGGCCCGCACGCGCCGCGGCGATGAGCGACATCGGCACGCCCTGCGAACCATCGCCATCCTTGCGCAGGAGTTCGAGCGCCTTCACCAGGTCGCCGCGGTCGAGGTACGACGCCATCCGCCACGACGGAAGCTTGAGCCGAACGGCGCCATGCGTGCGCGGCGAATCGAGGAGCGCAAGCCACGCATCGGCGGTCGCCCCCGTCTGCACAAGGCTTGCCGCCAGGCCGGACCCGAGGATCGCGCTCGCGAAGCCCTCGCTGCCGCGCAGGTCCACGGAGACGTCACCGGGGTCGATCGCCGCCTTGCCCGGCTCGATCAGCTGCGCAAACCAGCGCATGGAATCGTCGGCGCGCTCGCGCCAGTCCGGGTTCCCGAGCTCGCGTCCGAGCCACGCGGCGTAATAGGCGGCCCAGGCGCGGAAGAACTGCGCATTGCGCGCGATCTCCTCGTCGCGGTTCGACTGCTGCACCAGCTGCTCGGCGTTGACGCCCACCTGCGCGCCGGCCGCGCGCGAGGCATCGTCCTTCGCGCGGTCCGCGCGGCTTGCCAGGACGCCGAGCGCCTTGATGAGCGACTCGAACTGCTGTCGCGCGGCCTCGCATTCCTGGTCGGTGCCGCGCCCGGCGCGCCGGTCCTCGGCGGTGCGCTGCGCCGCGCGGTGCTGCGCGCGCAGGATCACCAGGCGCAGCGGTTCGGAACCCTGGTCGTAGCGCTTGACCAGCGCCATCGCGCGTGCCATGAGCGCATCGCGGCGCGACTCGTCATCCTCGCGCTCGAGCCGCGCGGCCATGATGGAGGCGAGGCGCCCCACGAGGACAGCCCGCCCATCGCCCTCGAGCTCCGCATCGAGCTGCGCTTCCAAGTGCGCGATCACCAGGTCAATCTCGCCACGCGCCTCGAGCCACGCCACCGTCGCGTCGGAGAGTTCGCGCGGCACCGCCATGTCCGGCTTCGGCTGGCTGCCCGAGATGAACGGCGCGATGGTGGGCGCACCCGGGTCACGCACGGCCAGGCGCTTGGCCTCGGCCGCAGCGCGCGCCGCGAGGAGCGGCTGCGAAACCGCGTCGGCCGCCTGCAGGCTTGCCAGGAGCGCCATGCCGCGGTCATGGATGCCGGCGTCGGAATCGGAGGCGAGCGCCACGGCGGTGGCCAGGCGCGCGGACGGCTCGAACCACGCGGGGAGTGGACGGCGAACGCGCGCAAGCGCCACCAGGGCGCCGGCGCGGCGGCGCGGATCGGCGGAGCGGACGTCGCGCACCGACTCGAGCGCCACGGCCGCGGCCTTGGCGGGGGCATCGATCTTGGGCGTGGCGGGCGCGGCCACATCGGAGGCGGGCGAGTCCACCAGCGCATCCAGGTACGCGGCCACCACCACCGCCAGTCCTGCATCGCCGCCGGCATCGAATCCGGCCATCGCCGCGCGCACTGCCTTCGCGCCATCCGCATCGAACGCGCCCGGCGAGAGCGACGCGGGAATCGGCATCCTGGCGTCGAAGATCCGGCGTTCGGCGTCGGCAATGCGCGCCTCCGCGGCATCTGCGGGGATCCCCGCGCGCGCCACGCGGATTGCTTCGAACGCGGGGCGCACGGCCTCGGCGGCACGCCCGGCGCGTCGCAGCGCCTCGGCGCACGCGCTCTCGGCGGCCAGTCCGTCCGCGCTCGGGGCGGCACCGGCCCACGCACGCGCGGCGCGCTCGAGCGGCTCGAGCGCCAGCTGCCAGTCGCCGCGCGCCACGCGCGTGCGGCCGCGCCACAGCGCCTCGCCCGCGGAAAGCCATTGCGCCGCGTCCTTCGGA
>CAMBSR010000218.1 GCA_945870475.1 Phycisphaera mikurensis NBRC 102666 | reverse complement strand
AAGCTGCTGACGGTGGCTCGCGGTGCGAATGGCGCGATCACGTCCGCCGATCTCCCGGCGGCGGTCAGTCTCTCGGGCAAGGCGTCGCTGGCGATCGACCAGCGGACCGGTCAGGTATTCGTCACGTCGAGCGGTTCGAACGCCATCTGGGGCCTCACGCTGGGAGCGTCCGGGCAGGTCGAGGGCGTCGAGACGGTCTCCAGCTCGGTCATCGTCAGCCCGGAGGCCCTTCGCGTCGATGGGATCGGGCAGCTGGTGCTGGCCACCGGCGGCAAGACCCGGGTGCTGAAGCGCACCACCCAGGGCTGGGCACTCAACACCGCCAGCCCGCTCTGGAACCTCACCGTGAGCGGATTCCTGCGGATCGGCGTCTCGCGGACCAACGTGCCTGCGGGGAACCCGGTGCTCGCGGAACGCGAGATCGTGCCACCCACGGCGACGTTCCAGGGCGTGCTCGACTGCGTGGCTGACCTGAACCTGAACAAGATCGTTGACGGGGCCGACCTCGGCATCATGCTCGCCGTGTGGGGCAACCAGCCCTCCATCGGAGACCTCAACCAGGATGGGCTGACTGACGGGGCTGACCTCGGCATCATGCTCGCGGCATGGGGACCGTGCCCCTGACCAAGCTCAGCGATTGAGCAATGCTTGCAGCACCGGAATGCCGGCGAGTGTCAGCGTGGCAACGATGAGCGCCCAGACGACGAACGCCTTCCAGTGCGCCGCGAACATGCCGCGGCGGGCGGGCGCGGCCTCGCCGCCGAGGAACGCGTAGCACTTGGGGCAGATGTCGGCCTCGCTCCAGACCGCGGTGCCGCAGTCCGGGCAGCGGGCGTCCGCCTTCGGGGTTTCGTCCCCGAATCGCTCGATGTCTTCGTCGGACGGGCCCTCGTCCTGGTCGCGGCGGGTTGGCACGGCAGAAGCGTACCGCGTGCTCCGCGCCTACCCTGTAACCATGCCTCCGCTTGAAAGCACCCAGAAGCTCGCCATTGGTTCGCCCTGCCCGACGTTCACGCTGCCGGACGCGGTTTCCGGGCGGCCATGCGGGCCGGCCGATTTCGCGGGCAAGCCGCTCGTGGTGGCGTTCATCTGCAACCACTGCCCGTTCGTGAAGCACATCCGCACGGAGCTGGCACGGCTTTCGCAGGAGGCCGCCGCCCGCGGGTACGGGTGCCTGTTCATCAGCGCCAACGACGCCGCCAAGTACCCGGCAGACGGCCCGGATGCCATGCAGGCCGAGGCCGCCGAGGCGGGCTACGCCACGCCGTACCTCTATGACGAGTCACAGGACGTGGCCCGCGCGTTCGATGCCGCGTGCACGCCGGATTTCTTCGTCTTCGACCGGGCGCATCGGCTGGCCTATGCGGGAGAGCTGGACGACAGCCGCCCGAACAACGGCAAGCCCGTCACCGGCGCCAGCCTGCGCGCGGCGATCGATGCGGTGCTGGCAGGGATGCCAGTGGCCGGGGTCCAGCGCAAGAGCATCGGGTGCTCGATCAAGTGGAAGTAGCCGCGCTTTGATCGCACTGCGACGATCGATGAAGTGATCTAAAATGGAAACGGCCTCGCGCAAGGCGAGGCCGTTTCCATTTGAAGCGAGGCGGACGGGGGTCGAACCCGCAACCACCGGCGTGACAAGCCGGTACTCTAACCAATTGAGCTACCGCCCCTCCGGGCCCGGACGCCGCCTTGCGGGCGGTGGCCGGACGGGAAATGATAGCGATTCCGCCGGGGCGCGCAAGCGTATGCGGTCGACTGGCCGTGCCGTTATTCAGGCTGTCCAGCGCGATTTTCGCGGGACGCGCCGGCAGGCCGAACCGCACCCTCTCGGAATTGCGGAAATAGGTGCCGTGTTAATGCGGCACCTATTTCCGCATGGAAATGGGTGCCGCATTAACACGGCACCTGTTTCAGTCGTCGGCCCAGGTGGGGCCGTGGGAGGAGCTCACGGCGAGCGGGACGCGGAGGTTCATGGCGTGCTCCATGGCGTCGCGGACGTAGGACTCGAGCGCCGGGATCTCCGCGGCGGGTGCCTCGAAGACCAGTTCGTCGTGGATCTGGAGGAGCATCCGCGCCGCCGGGAAGCGCGTGGGGAGTTCCGCGTGGATGCGGATCATGGCACGCTTGATGAGGTCGGCCGCGCTGCCCTGCACCACCGTGTTGATGGCGATGCGCTCGCCGAGTGCGCGCTCCGCGGGGTTGCGGCTGTGGATCTGCGGCACGGGCCGGCGCCGACCCAGGATGGTGGCCACGTGGCCATGCTCGCGAGCCTCCTCCACGCAGCGCTGGAGGAACGCGTCGATCCGCGAGAAGCGCCGCTTGTAGTCGTCGATGATCTGCCGCGCACGCTCGTTGGAGGTGCCGGGCCCCAGGCGCTTGGCGAGACCCCACGGCGTGATGCCGTAGATGATGCCGAAGTTCACCATCTTGGCCGCGCTACGCTGCTCGTCGGTGACGTCGGCCGGCTGTACGCCATAGACCTCGGCGGCCACCGCCCGGTGGATGTCGAGGCCGGAATCGAACGCCGAGATCAGCGCCGGATCCTCGGAAAGGTGCGCCAGCACACGCAGCTCGATCTGCGAATAGTCGGCCGAAAGGAGCTCGTTGCCCGGGTCCGCGACGAACGCGCGGCGGATGGCGCGCCCGACGTCGCTTCGGATGGGGATGTTCTGCAGGTTCGGGTCGCTTGAACTCAGGCGCCCGGTGGCGGTCACCGCCTGGTGGAAGCTGGCATGGATGCGCTTGGTCTTCGGGTCGATGGCTTCCACCAACGACACCAGATACGTGCCCACCAGCTTCGTGAGCTGCCGATACTCCAGGATCTGCGCAGGAATCGGCGTCTCCACCGCCGGATCCTGTGCCAGCTTCTCGAGCACCTCCACGTCGGTGGATGCGCCCGTCTTCGTGCGCTTCACCACCTTGAGGCCCAGCCCCGGCAGCGCATCGCCCGGTGCGTTGAAGAGCACCTCGGCCAGCTGCTTGGGGGAATCCATGTTGAAGGGCCGCGGCGCGGAGCGCTCGATCTCCTCCTTCAGGCGACCGATGCGCACCTCGAGTGCGCGGCGCTGGCGTTCCAGTTCCGACGGGTCCACGCAGATACCGTTGAATTCAAGCTCCGCGAGCACCTCCACCAGCGGCACCTCGGTGCCCCGGTAGAGCTCGCCCAGGCCCGCCTGGTCCACCTGCGCCTCGAGCGCCAGCGCAAGCCGCAGCGCCACGTCCGCGTCTTCCGCGGCGTACGGGCCGGCGAGCGCGAGCGGTGCCTCGTCGAACCGCCGCTGGTGGCGGCCGCTTCCGATGAGGTCGGTGATGGGAATGCAGCGATGCCCAAGCACCGCTTCCGCCAGCGCGTCCATCCGGTGCGTGCTACGCGTGGCGTCGAGCACGTAGCTCGCCACCATGCTGTCGCCTGCCAGGCCGTGGACGCAGATGCCCGCAGCACGCAGTGCGACGAGGTCGAACTTGGCGTTGTGCGCGGTCTTGCGGACGGCCGGGTCCTCGAGCAGGCCACGCACGCGCGAGAGCACGGCCGCCTCATCAAGATGGGTGTCCGGCTCCGGCGAACGGATCGGGATGTAGACCGCCTTGCCGGCTTCGTACGCCAGGCTGATGCCGCACAGCTCCGCAGAAACGGGCTGCAGCGAACTGGTCTCGGTATCGAAGGCAAGCATCGCGCCGCCTGCGCACGCCGCGCGTGCCGCGGCAACGAACGCCTCGAGTTCCGCGGCGGTGCGGAGCACGCGATAGTCGCCGCGCGCGAACGCCTGCATCGCGAGTCCGTCGGCGCTGGGCGCAGCGGCATCGGCCTCGGGTGGCGGATTGAAGAGGCCGAACTCCTCCGGTGCATCGGGCTTCGCGCGCGCTGCGGGGCTGGCCACAGACGCCGCGCCCGCGGCAGCAGCACCACCCGCGCTCCCCGCAGACTTCCCGGAAACCCCCAGCCACGACCGCAGGTCCTGCGCATGGCGGTTGAATCCGAGCCGGTGCATCTCCTCGTCGAGCACCGCGGCATCCGCGCGCTTCGGGTCCACCTTGGCATCGTC
>CAMBSR010000217.1 GCA_945870475.1 Phycisphaera mikurensis NBRC 102666 | reverse complement strand
ATCGTGGTGGACGGGCACATCGCGCAGACCGGCAGCCGCAACGTGGCCGATCCCGACTTCAAGTCGGGCGGCCGGCTTGGCGCCTCCGAGCCCTACATCGACTCGTGGATCCGCATCCGCGGCCCGGTGGCGCGCGACCTCCACATCCTATTCCTGCAGGACTGGGAGCTGGACGCCGGCTTCAGCGGACCAATCGCCCTGCCCGACCCGCCCAGGCTCCAGCCCGACGGCATCCCGGTGCAGGTCATCCCGTCGGGCCCGAACTTCGAGAACAGCGTCATGCTCTCGCTCATCCAGGCGGCCATCCAGCTTGCGCGCCGCGAGATCGTCCTGAGCACGCCGTACTTCATCCCCGACAGCGCCACCCTGGCCGCGCTGGAGGTGGCGGCACGCCGCGGCCTCCGCGTCACGCTCATCGTGCCGCGCGCCAACGACAGCATGCTGGCCGCGCTTGCCAGCCGTGCCAACTACGCGCGGATGCTGGCGGCGGGCGTCGAGCTCTGGGAGCACCGCCACGGGTTCCTGCACTCGAAGACCGTCTCCATCGACGAGGAGATGGCCATCATCACCACCGGCAACCTCGACCGCCGAAGCTACGAGATCAACTTCGAGACCAGCGTGGTGGTCTACGACGATGCGTTCGCCGCCGAGACGCGGCGGCTCCAGCTCTCGTACATCGCCGAGAGCGACCGGATGGACCCGCGTGCATGGGCAAAGCGTGGCGCGGTGGCGCGCTTCGCGGAGAACCTGTCGAACCTGTTCTCACCGTTGCTCTGAACGGGGTTGCTCTGAACGGGGTTGCTCTGAACGGGGCTGCTCCGGGCCGGAACGACGCACCTCCGTGATGGTGCTGCTTCCGGCAGCGATTCCCAGCTCCGACTGCATCACCGCGTCCGGCCAGCGGATCGCCGCGAAATCGATGCGCGAGGCGTCGCCGAGACCGACCAGGACCGGCTCGAGCGCCTGGGTTCCGCCGCCGCGCCACGGGAGCGCGTCGCATGCCACCCACTCGCCGCCGATCCGCGCATCCAGCCGGGTACCGATGCCGCTGGCATTGGTACGCATCTCCTGCGATGGGTCGGTGCGGCCGCGGAAGGCGATCGCCGCGTACGGCGAGCGCCCGCTGCCCGGGCCCATCCAGCGCACGCCATCCGCTTCCGCCGCGGCCACGAGCACCGGTCCGCGGGCGTCGACCACGGCCAGTTCCGCATTGGCGGGCACGCCCGGAATGCGCTCGACGACCCCGCCGAACGCATCCATGACCACGAGCGAACCCACGTCACGGACCACGATGTTCGCGTGGCCGCTGCCGGAGAGATCCGTCACCCAGAGGGCTGCCGCGGCGGTGCACGGCGTTCGTCGCCCCACCTTCCAGGCAGCGCCGTCGCGCTCCCAGAGCTGCATCGCGCGCTGGCTGCCAGGCTCGCCGTCCACCAGCGTGGCGATGGCGGGCGATCCATCCTCGTTGTGACGGAACGGCACCACTGCGCCCGGTCCCGAGGACTCGAAGGCCGCAAGCGACGCATCGCGCCGCCATGCGCCGGGCCCGTCGTTCTGCCAGGCCTGCGCGGCCGCGCCGGTGGCGGACCAGAGGAGGAGGTCAAGGTCGCCGTTGCCATCCAGGTCGGCGGCCGCCGCGCGGGCCTCGGAGAGCGAGCCGGCGATCGGGCGGCGATCCCACTCGACCGGCTCCCGGCCACTCGGGCGGCCCATGTTCCAGAGCACGCCGGAACCGAGGGGACCCGTGTAGACGAAGTCCAGGTCGCCGTCGTGGTCAAGGTCCGCGCACAGCTGCAGGTCGTCGGCCGGCTGCGTTGCGCCCTGGAAGGTGAACGGCTGCCAGCGGCCGTCAGGCTCCTGGTGCGCCCAGCCGACCCAGACGCCGCCGCCGATGATCCGCGTCGCGGAATCCACGCGCCCGAACGCCACGTCCACGCGGCCATCGTTGTCGAAGTCGCCCCAGAACTGCCTGCCGCGCCGGAAGGTGTCGATGGAGCCGGGCTCCATCCGCCAACGGCCGCCCGGCAGGCTCCGGACCACCCGGCGCTCGATGCGCATCTCCTCGAGATACTCCACCTGCGCCACGAAATCGAGCGTGCCGTCGCCGTCGAGGTCCGCGGCGGGCGTGATGGCATGCACCACGGCGGGCGCAGGAGGCATCCCGTCGATGGGCATGGCCGCCAGCGGTGCGAGGATCGTTCCGGTTGGTCGCACCGGCGTCCGCTGCTCCACGGCCGGCAGCACCGCTTCGGCGAGCGGTCCCATGCGCGTGTACGAGAACTCCGCCACGTGGCCGCGCGGGTTGCCCGCGAGCCGCTGGAGCGCGTCCACCGCGCGGGAGGCGGCAGCGGCATCGCCCCGGCGCTCGGCAACGCGTTGCAGGCCCACGAATGCGCTCCGCAGGAACGGGTCAAGTTCCGCGGCACGCGCGTAGAAGGCCCGCGCGGCGTCCATCTCGCCCTGCCGCTCGCTGCATTCGCCGGCATAGGCCTGCGCGTACGGATCGGTCCCATCGCGCTCGACGACGCGACGGAGGCGCGGCATCGCGTACACGGGGTCGCCAAGCATCAGGTAGCAGAGCGCCTGGCAGTATTCGGCGCGCATGTCACCCGGGCGATCCCGGAGGATGCCGTCGAGCAGCTCGATCGCCCGCCGCTGCGAATCCTTGCCAAGCTGGTTCATCACCGCGATGGCGTGGTCGATGCGCGCCTCGTAGAGACGCGGACGTGCCTGCAGGACGCCTGCGAACGTGGCCTCGGCCGCGGTGAAGTCGAACATTCCGAGCTGGCCGACGCCGCGGTCGAGCTCGGCGATGGCAGCAGCGTCGAGCGGCAGGTCGATCGCCGCCGATGCGGCAGGCGCCGGGTTGGAAGACTCGCCGCAGCCGGGCGCCGCCAGGAGCGAAGCCACTGCCGCGACGATCCCCATCGCAGTCACGGCGCCGCGCGAGATGCACGCAGACCGAGCGGGCCGCCCCGGCTGCGCAACCGGCAGCGGATGGGCAACGCCACGCGACTCGGCAACCCGGTTCAGTGTGGAATCTCCTTGATCGCGTTCCGGTTCCACGCCGGCACGCGGACGACGATCGGCCCCTTCCCGTGGATCTCGCACTGGCAGCTCAGTCGGCTGGTGCGCTTGATGCCGGGTGCTTCCTCGACGCGGTCTTCCTCGGCTTCGGTGGCCTCGGAGACGGAATCCATGCCCTGCTCCACGTAGACGTGGCAGGTGCTGCACGCCACCACGCCGCCGCACGCGTGCTCGATGTTGATGCCGTGGTCCATGGCGAGCTCGAGCAGCGATTCATGCTCGCCGCCCATCAGCTGCCACTCGGCCTGCTTGGTGCCGGTGAGCCCCTCGGGGTCCTCCAGGATGAAGGTCACGGGGACGATCGGCGGGCCATGATCGTGGTCGGATCGCTTGAGGTGCATGGGAGCGCAATTGTAGGGTGCGGCCCGAGGCGCGGCCGCATCGAGGACCGGAGCAAGGCGATTGCGTTGCCAAACGAAACGGCTCGCACGGGGATGCCGCGCGCGCCGCTTGGATTGCTTGAATGCGGGCTCAGCCGAGCTGCTTGCGCAGCCACTCGAAGGAGCGCTTTGCCTCGGCGCGCACGTCGCCGTGCGGGCCTTCGAACTCGGCCACCCACAGCGGGGATGCATCGGCTTCCAGGCAGGCGTCGATCTGCGCCACCAGCGGCAGGTCGCCGGCACCCAGCGCCACGGGCAGGATCTTCGGGCCGCCGGGGTACGTGGCCCAGGCCGCCGGATCGTCGGACGGCTTCTTGAAGTCCTTCACGTGCACGGTGAACCCGTACGGGGCGAGCGACCGGGTGGATGCCACCAGGTCCTGCGGTGCCCAGAGCAGGTTCCCGAGGTCGAGGGTCACGCCGAAGTTCGGGTGCTGCACCGACGCCAGGAGCTGCTCCACGCGCCACGCGGGGGCGAGGAAGAGGCCGTGGTTCTCGATGCTGGTGCGGATGCCGAGGGCGGCGCCCTGCGTGGCGAGCGTGCGGCACGCCTTGGTCAGCGGCCACAGGCAGGCATCCCACGCCTCGTCGGAGAAGTCGTCGTT
>CAMBSR010000216.1 GCA_945870475.1 Phycisphaera mikurensis NBRC 102666 | reverse complement strand
GCCCCGCAAGGCGATGGGGCCAGTACGCCGGCGTGAGTTGACTCTCAGGCCGTGACCAGCTGCGGTGCCACCGTCACCTGCGTCAGCCCCGCTCGCCACGCGGCACCCATGTCCCGCGCGATGTACTCGTTCACGCCCGCAAGCGTCAGGCGATCGAACTCCGCGGCGCTCTGTGCCAGGTTCATGGCATGCCCCAGTCGCCAGATCTGCGACGCGATGGTCGCGGCCCGTGCGCTCGAGCTCTCGCCGCTCATCACCAGGCCGGCCTTCGCGCCCACCAGTGCATCGGCGAATTCGTCAGCGGTGATGCCCTTCTCGAAGCGCTCCAGCTCGGTCATGATGCACTCGAGGGTGCGCGGTGCGCGCTCGTGGGTGCTGCCGGCGTAGATCTGCACCAGGCCGCGGTCGCGGCCGAGCGCGCTGGTGGCGCCGACCGAGTAGCAGAGGCCGCGCTTCTCGCGCACCTCGGTGAAGAGTCGGCTGCTGGTGGCGCCGCCCAGGATGCGGATGGCCACGCGGTGCGCGTAGGCGTCGGCGTCGCGATCGGGGGGTGCGTCCAGTCCGATGGCCAGGTGCGACTGCTGCGTCTCGAGCTGCACCAGGTGGGCGCCACGGCTGGCGGGGCGGGTCTGGGCGGGCTCCTCGGCGGTGCCGGACCAGCCGGTGAGGAGCGCCTCCATCATGTCGCGGGCGCGCTCCGGCTCGATGTTGCCGGCCATGCCGATCACCGTGCCGCCCGGGCGGGCGCGGCGGGCCCATGCGACGCGGACCTTCTCCTGGCAGAGCGATTCGAGCCCTGCCACCGTGCCGTAGCCGCTGCGGTTGAAGGGAGCCGGCATGGCGTACTCGCGCAGGCGGACGCCGGCGAGGTGCTGCGGCTCGTCTTCCAGGCCCTTGAGTGCCTGCAGCGCCAGTGCGCGCACGGATTCCAGGCTTTCGCCGTCCAGGTTCGGCTGCCGCACCACCAGGGACAGGAGGCGCATGGCTTCCTCGACCCGGTCACCCATGCACAGGGTGGAGAGCATGGTGTGGTGGACGCCGGCCGCGCCGTGACGCTGGGCACCGAGTGCATCGAACGCATCGGACAGCTGTCGGCTGGTCATGCCGCCCGCGCCGCGCAGGATGAGTTCCGCGAGGACCGTGGACTCGCCTTCGCCGGCATCGCCCTCCGGGTCGCCGGCGGTGCCGATGGGCAGCATCCAGACGGCGGCGCAGCTGCGGGTGCCGGGCATGTGCTCCACGACGAGCCGTGCACCGGACGAGAGCGTGAACCAGCGGAGGAGGTCGGTGGCCATGGGTGGAGAAGGGTAGCAGCGGGGCGGTGGATGCCGAAACCGTGTGCGGCGCTCGCCGCCCGTGGGTCAGGCGCGCGCGAAGTCGGCGAACCATTCGTCGGACACGTGCATGCCGGGGCGCTGGTTCACCAACCAACGGGCCATGCGGAGCGCACCGAGGGCGAAGAGGTCGCGGCTGGTGGCGGTGTGGGTGATGATGACTCGCTCACCGGCGCCGGAATAGGTGACCACGTGCTCGCCGATCACGTCGCCCGCGCGAATGGCGTGAATTCTGGCTGGATTCATGGGCTTTCCGGCACCGCGCGCCACGGCCTCGGCCAAGCTGCGGGCGGTGCCGCTGGGTGCGTCGAGCTTGCGCACGTGATGGGTTTCCACGATGTCGATGTCGAAGCCGGGCAGCAGCCGTGCGGCGTCCGCGACCAGGCGTCGGGTCACCGCCACGCCGAGGGAGGTATTGGGTGCCACCATCGCCGGCACCCGGGCGGAGGTGCGTTCGATGGCCTCGAGGGACGCCTGCGACAGTCCGGTGGTGCCCACGAGCAGCGCGCACCCCAGCGTGGTGGCCGCCTGTGCGGCGCGCGCGGCGCCTTCGTCGCTGGAGAAATCGATCACCACGTCGGCCTCGCCGGCCTTGACCTGCAGCTCGTCATCGCGGTCGATCGCCTGGATGATGTGGCATCCGCGTTCCGCCGGAATGCTCGCCGCGATGCGCTGGCCCATGCGTCCCATCGCTCCATGGAGGACGATCCGAAGCGACGAAACGGAATCTGCGGCGGCATTGATGGGTGCGTGCTGCATGGAGCTCATGTGCGCATTCTCCGCAACGGACGTGCGATCTGCTCGTGATTTGCCGATGAATCCGCGCACTCGATGCGTTTTGCAGGTGATGTCGTAGCGTCACTCGGAGGGGTCTCAAGAGGCTGAAGAAGAAAAGTTGGAAAAATTCTGCTCATCCCCCTTCACAGGCTGTGCCGATAAAGGTATTAATGACGCTCGATCAGCGGCCAAGTTACGCGGGCTTCTGATCACTCCGACCCCTACGCGTAACACAAAGGGAGCCAGACCATGGCCAAGAAGAAGAAGGCTGCCGCCAAGAAGGCCGCCAAGAAGACCGCGAAGAAGAAGAGCAAGTAATTCTGCTCGACCGGACAACACCAGCAGGGCCGGCCGAGTGCCGGCCCTGTTGGTTTTTGCGCAATCGACGCGCCGGCACGCGCAACTGACGGAAATTCGGGCTGCATTCCGCCGCAAGGCGCGAAAGCGATTCGGACCGCGCTAGGATTCCGCCCCACTCCCCGAAGCCACGCGTTTCCTGGCTGAAGGAATCCGGCACCGCAGGACGCGGCGCCCGCAAGCACCACGAAGGGGATCTCCCACCATGGCACACATCATCGCCGAACCCTGCATCGGAACCAAGGACGCAGCCTGCGTCGAGGTCTGCCCCGTCGACTGCATCCACCCTGGCAAGGGCGAGGGTGACTACGCGGGCGCCACGCAGCTCTTCATCGATCCGGACACCTGCATCGACTGCGGCCTCTGCGTCGACGAGTGCCCGGTGCATGCCATCTACCCGCAGGAAGACCTGCCGGGCGAATGGAAGCAGTACATCCAGATCAACGCGGACTTCTTCAAGAACCGGAAGTGACGGCGCGCGGCGGCGGTCGGAGCCGCACCTTGCATTCGTGCACGCGCCCGTACGACTGGACTCCCGAACGACGACGCGCGCCGCAGATCGCGGCGCGCGTTGTTCGTTTTGGCGGATGGTGGCGGGTGAGCCGGCCTGGCGGCGAGCCGGGCCGGGCGCTCACTCCTCGCGCTGCTCGGCCGGCTTGTTGACGCCGCTCGGGGCGTCCGGCTTCTCCGTCCAGTCGTTGGCACGGCTGCCCAGGTTGAGCTCGCTGGCCATGGTCTTGCGGTAGCCGAGCTTGCGGATGATCTCCAGCACGTCGGTCCACGAGGGGAAGGTCTTGTGGTTGACGCGCTTGAAGGCGTCGATGGCCAGCAGGAACAGGTACTGCTCCCTGTTCATCTCGCCTTCCTCGGCGGTCTTGACGAAGTCGGTCAGGCGGCGGCCCGGGCCGCGGCGGCGCTCGAGGTTGGTGGGATCCACCGCGCCTGCCGCTGCGGCGGCCTTCTCCGCCTCGGTGCGGCGATCGAGGCCGGTGCGGCGGTCGACCACCTCGCCGAACGGGGGCGTTGCCCCGGGCTTCGGTGCGGGGTCATCGGAGGAACGGCGAGATTCGCTTGCCATGGCGGCGAGTGTAGCCGTCCGTGCACCGCACCATCACGGCACCACTGCATGGTTACGATGCGTCCGATGCCTCTGATGCACGCGCCGCGGTCCCGCACCTCCCGTCCCGCCACCGCACGCCTGGTGGCCATCGCGCTCGCCGCGCTGTGCCTGGGCTCCGCGGCGATGGCGGTGCAGGCGCCCGCGAAGGACGCGGCACCGGCCGTTGCGCCCGCCGCGCCTGCGCAGGTGCCTGCCGTGGCCGAATGCGCGGACTCGCTGCCGCGCGTCCTGGTCTTCAGCCGCACCCTGGGATTCCGGCACCTGTCGATTCCCGACGGCATCGGCGCCATCCGCGAGCTCGGCATCGGCCGCTGGTGCGTCGACGCCACCGAGGATCCCGCCGTCTTCACCGCGGACAACCTCCGCAGGTACCGCGCGGTGGTCTTCCTTTCCACCACCGGCAACGTGCTCGACGACGCGCAGCAGAAGGCGTTCGAGGACTACATCCGTGCCGGCAACGGCTGGGTGGGGATCCACGCCGCTGCCGACACCG
>CAMBSR010000215.1 GCA_945870475.1 Phycisphaera mikurensis NBRC 102666 | reverse complement strand
GGGCTCGTAGATCGGGCTCTCGCCGCGCTTGAGCTTCTCGATCTTGCGGGCGTCCACGTCGAGGCAGGTGACGTGGTTGCCCGACTCAGCGAAGCATGCGCCCGTGACGAGTCCAACGTAGCCAGTGCCGACCATGGTGAGCTTCATGTTGCGATGTTCTCCTGTGTGGCCCGCCGGAGCGCGCCGATGTTGGTGAGGGATCTTATATCGGCCCGATCCGTCTCCAATTGGAGTAGTACCACCTTTATTCCGATCATCGAGCCGTCTGTCCGTGCTTCGCCCGAATAACCCCCGATCCAGCGCCCGGCGCCGACCACGCGATGGCAGGGCACCACGATCGGCATCGGGTTCCGACGCATCGCCTGCCCAGCGGCGCGCGCGGCGCCTGGGCTCCCGGCGGCGGCGGCAAGCCACGCGTAGCTCCTGGTCTCGCCCCGCGGGATCGTGCGGCAGGCTGCCCAGCAGGCGCGCTGGAAATCGGTTCCGGCCGGCACCGGGACATCGCCGAAGTCATCGTGCGCTCCGGCCAGGTACGCGTCGATCCGCGTTCGCAGCCGCTCGGCCTCCGCACCGTCGCGGGCCAGGATGGTCACCGCGCCCGAGGGCGTCCGGACTTCGAGCGGAACATGGGCGCCGGTGCGGGCCATCCGCCTCGAATCGTACCCCCGACGGGAGTACGATTCGCCTTCAATGACCACCGCCACCCGTTCCCCCGCGTTCGGCACTCCCGCCTCCCTCGATCCCATGTCGCTCGAGCTCGTCGAGCTCGTCGGCGCGCAGGATCCGGACGTCGCGGCCCTCATGGCCCAGGAAGCCGATCGCCAGGCATCCACGCTCGAGCTCATCGCCAGCGAGAACCACGTCACGCCCGCGGTCATGCACGCGGCCGGCAGCTGGCTCACCAACAAGTACGCCGAGGGCTACCCCGGCAAGCGCTACTACGGCGGCTGCCAGTTCCACGACCAGATCGAGGACATCGCCCGCGAGCGCGCCAAGAAGCTCTTCAAGTGCGGCTTCGCCAACGTCCAGCCGCACTGCGGCGCCAACGCCAACATCGCGGCGTTCATGGCGCTCCTCGAGCCGGGCGACACGGTGCTGAGCCTTCCCATCAAGAGCGGCGGCCACCTGAGCCACGGCCTCAAGCCGAACTTCAGCGGCACCTTCTACAAGATCGCCGAGTACGGCCTGGATCCCACCACCGAGCTCCTCGATTACGACGCCATCCAGAAGATCGCCCTCGAGACCAAGCCGAAGATGATCATCTGCGGCTACAGCGCCTATCCGCGCGTCATCGACTTCGCGCGCTTCCGCGCCATCGCCGACTCGGTGGGCGCCTTCCTCATGGCGGACATCGCGCACATCGCGGGCCTCGTGGCCACGGGCGTGCACCCGAGCCCGTTCCCGCATGCGCACGTGGTCACCACCACCACGCACAAGACGCTCCGCGGCCCGCGCGGCGGCCTGATCCTCTCGAACGACCAGGAGATCGCCACCAAGCTCGATCGCAAGGTCTTCCCGGGCAGCCAGGGCGGCCCGCTGATGCACATCATCGCTGCGAAGGCCGTGGCCTTCGGCGAGGCGCTGCGCCCGGAATTCACCGATTACAGCAAGCAGGTGGTGTCCAACGCCCGCACGCTCGCGGCAGAGCTCGTCAAGCACGGCTATCGACTGTGCACCGGCGGCACCGACAACCACCTGATGCTCGTCGACCTGCGTCAGCGCAGCGCCGACCTCACCGGCGCCGACGCCGAGAAGTGGCTCGAGAACGCCGGCATCATCGTCAACAAGAACGGCATCCCCAACGATCCGCGCCCGCCCATGGTCACGAGCGGCCTGCGCCTCGGTACGCCCGCGCTCACCTCGCGCGGCCTCAAGGAGGCCGAGATGGTCAAGGTGGCCGGCTGGCTCGACCGCGTCATGGGTTCCAAGGGCGACGCCGCGGAGACGGCGAAGGTCCGTGCCGAGATCCGCGCGTTCTGCGCCGACTTCCCGATGCCGCACTGATAAAGCCGTATCCGGTTACAAATGCACCATTTCGTTCTCTGGAGAACGAAATGGTGCATATGTAACCGGGTACGGATTTACAACCGCGCCAACCGCTCGGTCACGTCCATCCGGTGCAGCGCATCGAGCAGCTCGTCCATCTCACCCGCGAGCAGCTTCTGCAGCGGGAATGACTCCTCGACGCGGTGGTCGACGGCCACGCCCTCCTTCCAGCGGTAGGTGCGGATCTTCTCCGCGCGCCCGCCGCTTCCCATCATGCTTCGCCGTTCCGCGCTGCGCGCCGCCTCCGCGGCCTGCCGCCGCGCCTCGTACACGCGCGCGCGCAGCAGTCGCCACGCCTTGTCGCGGTTCTGCAGCTGGCTGCGCGTCTCCTGCATGCGCACCTCGATCCCGGTGGGAAGGTGGATCAGGTGCACGGCGGTGGCCACCTTGTTGACGTTCTGCCCGCCCGGGCCCTGCGCGGTGGTCATCATCTCCTTGACCTCCGCCGGGTCCACCTCGCTCGCCACTTCCTCGGGCTCGGCCATCACGGCCACGGTGGCGGTGCTCGTGTGGATGCGCCCCTGTGCCTCGGTGGCGGGAACGCGCTTCACCTGGTGCGTGCCTGCCTCGTAGCCGAGCGCGGTCCACACGCCGTTGCCCTCGATCTCGACGATCGCCTGCGTGACGCCGCCGGCATCGCCTGCCTTGAGTTCCATCTCGTCCCAGGTCCAGCCGCGGCGCTGCGCGAGCCGGCGGTACATCTCCACCAGGTCGCCGGACCACAGCGCCGCCTCGTCGCCGCCGACGCCCGCGCGGATCTCCAGGATCACCGCGCCCACGCGGCTGTCGTCGCTCGTCACCAGCAGCCGCTGCAGCTCGGCGAGCAGGGCATCGGCGCGCCGCTCCACGCCCGGCAGCTCCTCCCGTGCCATGCGCGCGAATTCCGCATCCGCTCCCTTGCCCATCGCCTGCAGTTCCGCGGCCTCCCGCTCGGCAGCGCGCCAGGCGTCCCAGCGCTCGGCCACCGGCTGCAGTGCCAGGCGCTTTGCCGTCAGCGACCGCACGCGCCGGTGGTCCGCCAGCACCTCCGGATCGAGCATCGCCTCGGCGGCTGCATGGAATTCGTTTGCCATGCCGTCGAGCGTGCGTCGGAGGTTGTCTGCGATCGGTTCGATGTGCCTCGTCTCCGGTTCGGCTGCTGGGCAAACGTCGGGTCACGTGCCTCGCGTGCGCTTCGCGCCCCGCACGGACTCTGATCGGAAAAAGAACAACCGCGCCTCGCGGGCGCGGCTGCTGTTGTTCGGGATCGCTGAACTACTTCTTCGCGGGGGCGGGGGAGGCGGCCTTCTTGTCGCCGTCCTTCTTGAAGTAGTCGCCGGCGAACTTGCGCTGGAAGCGCTCGACGCGGCCGGCGGTGTCGATGAAGGTCTTCTGACCCGTGTAGAACGGGTGCGAGCCCGACCACACCTCGACGTTGAGTTCAGGCACGGTCGCGCCAACGGTCAGGACGTGCTGACCGCGGTAGAAGACCTTGCATTCGGGGAACCAGGTTGGGTGGGTTTCGCTCTTCATGGCAGTGTTCCTTGGCCCGCGTGGGGCAGATCGGGAAGGATAGCGAAACCCTGCCTCGAAGGGAAGTGGCTCGCAACGATGTTCACCGCGGTTATCCGGCCACCGAAACCCTACACTTCGGACCGTGAGCGGCACGGATCGATCCACCCATGACCGCGGTTGGCGGCGCGAAGCACGGCTTCCGTCGCTGCCGGAAGTGCATTCCTCCATCCCCATGCCGCCGGCGGGGGCCTCGGTATGGCGTCGCACGTGGGCCTTCAGCGGCGTCGGCATGATGGTGGCCGTGGGCTACATGGACCCCGGCAACTGGGCCACGGACCTGGCCGCGGGAGCAGGGTGGGGCTACGCGCTCCTCTTCGTGATCCTCCTTTCCAACCTGATGGCCATGCTGCTGCAGCACCTCTCGGTGCGCCTTGGCATCGTGGCCGACCGCGACCTGGCGCAGGCGTGCCGCGACCACTACCCGCGCTCCGTCTCGCTCATGCTGTGGATCGCGTGCGAGGTGGCCATCGCCGCGTGCGACATGGCAGAGGTCATCG
>CAMBSR010000214.1 GCA_945870475.1 Phycisphaera mikurensis NBRC 102666 | reverse complement strand
CGGCGCCTTGCGTGGCGGATGCCTTGGCCGCGGTGACGCCGGTGCCCTGGGCGGGACCGCGCGCCACCATGCCGGCGGGGATTGAACCGGGCGCTGCGGCGGCGGGCTTCTCCTGCGCGCCGTCGCAGGCGACGAGTGCGGAGGCGGCGAGGATGCAGGCGAGGCGGGCGAAGTTGGAGGAGCGGTTCATGGGGCGGTTCCTTGTGGTTGGAGTATCGGCGGTCGGAAGCGTGGCGTTTGGACGATCAGTCTGACTTGAGGGCGGCGGGGAGCGGAAGGCGCAGGCAGCGGATGGCCGGCATGATGCAGCCGGCAATGCCGACGACGAGCCCGGCGGCCAGCCCGATGGCGACGACGGTCTCGTCGATCCGGATGCCGAAGGTGCCCATGGAGAAGCGGATGGCGATGCCGTCGAGCGCGAAGAGTGCGACGGCGACGGCGACCAGCGCGCCGGAGAGCGAGGAGATGACGCTCTCCTGCAGGAGGCTCGCCACCACGGCGCGGCGCGCGAAGCCGAGCACCTGCAGCATGGCGAGCTCGCGGATGCGGCTGGCGAACGCCGCATACATGGTGTTGAGCCCACCCAGGAGCGCGCCCGCCGCCACCAGCCCGGCGCTGGCGAGCACCATGATGCGCACCGGGCGGTAGAAGGCGCTCTGCGAGGCGTAGTAGGCGGGTTCCGGGATCGCGGAGAGCTCGAGGTCGATGCGCCGCTGCGCGAAGTCGGTGACGTCGGCGGGCGACGTGCCTGGTGCGAGGGTGACGATGACCGAGGAGATGGTGTCGCGCTGCGTGAGGACGAGCACGTCGGTGAGCGGCATCCAGGCCTCGCCGTCCATCACGGTGCCGGGGGCCTCGAAGGAGCCGACCACGCGGAACGGCCGCGTGTCGACGAGGATCTCCGGTCCGCCGGTGCCGTCATCGTGGAGCGCACCTGCGAGCATGGCGGGGTCGAGCCCCGCACCGCGCGCCGCGCTGGCGCCGAGGATCACCTCGCCGGAACCGGCCTCGGGCGCGCGGCCCGCCACCAGCCGCACCTGCGGATGGACGAGGAACGCCTCCGGCGTCACGCCGCGCACGAGGCCGGTGCGCTCGCCCGACTTCGCGGCGGGCGGCAGGTCGCGTGCGGCGACGGTGAGCGCGACGTTGACCTCCGGGCTTGCGAGCGGACGGCCGTCGAGCACGGCGATTCCCGGGATGCTTGCGGCGATCACGCCGGCGTTGGCGGGCGAGATCTCGCTCCGTTCCACGCTTTCCTCGCTGCCGGCGCCGAGGAGCACCACGTTCCCGGGGAGACCGCTCGCGCGGAGCGCGCGGTCCATGCCGATGGCGAAGCCGGCGCCTCCCATGGCCAGGAGCGAGACGAGGAGGGCGCCGCCGACGGCAAGGGCGAGCCGCGTGCGGCTGCGCCCGAGGTTGCGGGTGGCGTAGGAGATGGGGAGGAACCTTGACATGGTGATGCTTCAGGCGGTGCGGAATCCCTGGACGATCTCTCGGCGTGACGCGGTCCAGGCCGGCGCCAGTCCCGCCACGGCGCCGAGCGCGGTGGCGAGGAGGATGCCGATGGCGGTGACCGAGGCGCTCGAGGTGACGCCGATCGAGACGCCTTCCATGGTGAAGTTGAGCTTGGCAAAGCCGATGGCGGCGTACGCGGCCACCGCGCCGATGGCGCCGCCCGCGGCGCCGAGCATGCCGGCCTCGAGCACCACCATCCAGGCGATGTCCATGCCGGTCCAGCCGAGCGTCTGCAGGATGGCGTGGTCGCGCACGCGGTCGCGCACGGCGAGCGCGATGGCGTTGGCAATGAGGGCGAACACCGCGGCCAGGCTTGCCCAGCCCACGATCCCCGCGAAGCTCACCAATGCGATCACGTCACGCGCGGCGCGGGCCACGAAGGCCGATTCCGGGCGCGTGGTGGTGGGGAACTGGTCGTGCGCCAGGCGCTCGTCGATGGCGGCGGCCACGTCCTCGAGCTTGGAGGGGTCGGTGACCTCCACGTTGAACTGCGTGACGATGCCGCCGGTGCCGCCGCGCTCGGCGGTTTCCTGCAGGAAACCGAGGTGCGCGTAGGCCACGTTCTGGTCCTGCGCGTCGTCGCTGTCGAAGATGCCCGCCACCAGCGTGCGCACGCCGGCGGCGTCGAAGCGGTCGCCGGCGCGGAGGCGGCGGCGGTCGGCGAGCGCGGAGCCGACGATCACCGCGTCGCTGCGCGACTTCCAGTCGGCGAGCGACCCGGACCGGAGCGAGGCACCCTGGAGGTGGTCCTCCATGAAGCCCTCGTCGGGCACGCCGCGGAAGGTGACCACGTCGAGCGATGCTCGGCAGTTGTTGACGACGATCTTGACGGGCACCGCGGACTTCACGCCGGGGACGTCGCGGATGGTGCGCTCGTAGCTCTGCGGCAGCTTGCTGGTGAACGGGCAGAAGCGGTTCTTGCGGTAGACCACCAGGCGCGTCTCGGCGGCGCCGGCCTCGGTGGCGCGTCGCACGCCGTCGCGCATGCTCTCGACGAACGAGAAGAGGAACGTGGCCACCGCGATGCCGGCCACGGTGAGCACGGTGCGCAGCGTGCGCCGGGAGAGGTTCTTCCAGGTGATGGGGACGGAGCGGAGGAGGGCGTTCACTTGCGGTGCTCCCCGTGGTCGTGCGCATGGCCGTGCGCGTGCTCGGGCTCGTCCACGATCTTGCCCTTGTCGAGGTGCACGGTGCGACCGGCGCGCGCGGCGGTGGACGGGTCGTGCGTGACCATCACGATGGTCTGGCCGAACTCGCGGTTGAGGCGCACGAGGAGGTCCATCACGTTCGCGGCGCTGGCGCGGTCGAGGTCGCCGGTGGGCTCGTCGGCGAGGATGAGCGTGGGCCGCGTCACGATGGCGCGCGCGATGGCCACGCGCTGCTCCTGGCCACCCGACAGCTGGCGCGGGTAGTGCTCGTGGCGGTCCGCGAGGCCGACGAGGCTGAGCGCGTCGGCGACGCGCTCATGGCGTTCCGCGGCGGTGATCCGGTGCAGGAGGAGCGGCAGCTCCACGTTCTCGTACGCGGTGAGCACCGGCACCAGGTTGTAGAGCTGGAAGATGTAGCCGACGTGCGTGCTGCGCCAGGCGGCGAGCCCGTTGCGGTTGAGGTCACCGATGTCCTGCCCGCCGATCTCGATGGTGCCGCCGGTGGGGCGGTCGATCCCGGCGAGGAGGTTGAGGAGCGTGGTCTTGCCGCTGCCGGACGGACCCATCAGGGCGACGAAGCTGCCGGCCTCGATGTCGATGTCGACGTCCTGCAGGGTCTGGATGACTTCCTCGCCGCGGACGTAGTCCTTGCGGAGGTTGCGGCATTCAATGGCGCTCATGGGGATTCGCTTCCTTTGCCTGGGGCTGTGCGGGCTGTTCTGCGGATGCCTGCGGCGAGGCGCGCCACGGCTCGGTGACGCGGACGCGCGCGCCCGGTGCGGGCGACGTTCCGGAGATGACGAGGTCGCCGGCGCGCAGGCCGGTGGTGACGGCAATCCAGCCGTCGCGCGCGGGGCCCGCGAGCGTCACGGTGCGGCGCTCGACCGTGCCGCGACCGTCCTCGAGCCCGGCCACCACGGAGACGGCGGGCGACGCTGCGTTGGCGTCGACGAGGTCCGCGCGCACCCAGATGGTGCTGCGACCGGACGCTGCGGCCGTGGCCTCGCCCGCGACCTGCGGGAAGAGCTTGACGCGCGCCAGCATCTCGGGCTTGAGCTGCGGGGCGGGGTCGAGGAGCCGCACCTTTGCCTGCACGGTGTTCTTGGCGATGTCCGCCTGCTGCACCACGCGGATCACCTCGCCGCGGAAGGTGCGGTCGGGCATGACGTCCACCGCGATCTCGGCACGGTCGCCGATGGCGATGCGACCGGCGTCGGCAAGCGGCACGTCGGCGCGCACCTGGAGCTGCGCGGGGTCGTAGAGCTCGACGAGTGCCTTGCCGTCCTGCATGGAACCTGCCGCCATGCCGGGGACGGCGAGGCGCGCGAGCACGACGCCGGCGATCGGCGCGCGGACCTGGGTGCGGCTGAGCGAGAGTTCCTTCATCAGGCGTTCCGCGTCCGCGGCCTGCTCCGCGGCGGTCATCGCCTCGATGCGCA
>CAMBSR010000213.1 GCA_945870475.1 Phycisphaera mikurensis NBRC 102666 | reverse complement strand
TGGTCCTCCCGCTCCGCCTCCGCGGTGCGGTGCTCGACCGCTACCAGCCCGGCGAGGCGCAGTGGCGCGCCGAGTCGCTGCGTGGCGGCCGCACCTACCAGACCGGCCCCGGTGCAGGCTTCCAGTGGTTCGCCGGCGAAGGGCGCGAGGAGCGCAGCAACGTCTGGACCGAGATCATCGAGATGCGCTCGCTGGCGAGCGAGCACGTCTTCACCGCATGGTTGCCGCTCGCGATGGCGTGCGACGAGCCGCGATCGTTCACGCTCGACCCGCGCAACGCGCAGGTCTCCGAGACCTATTCCGGCATCTCGGGCCGGCCGCGCACCTACAGCTTCCGGATGCAGGCGTTCCCGTCGGCCGCCGTCTCGCGCGCCGTGGCGGGCGGCCAGCCACCCGCCGTGCCGGACTTCCCCGTGCCGGAAGTGCGTGCCATCGCGCAGCGGATCCTCGAGGAATCGTCGCTCGCCGATCTGCCCGACGAGGCCGCGATCGCCGCCGATCCGCAGGAGCGATGGATCCGCAACCGTCGGATCGCGGCCATGCTGCAGGACTACCTCTCGAGCGCGCGATTCCGCTACACGACCGACCTCTCCGACTTCCGGCGCACCGGCAACGACGATCCGAACGTCCTCTTCCTGGATCGCTACCGCTTCGGCCACTGCGAGTACTTCGCGTCGGCCATGGTGGCGCTCTGCCGCTCGCTCGGCATCGAGGCGCGCGTGGTGACGGGGTTCATGGCCACGGAATACGACTCGGTGTCCGACCGCTACGTGGTCCGCGAGTCCGGCGCGCATGCGTGGGCCGAGGTGCGCACCGGCGAGTGGCAGTGGGGCACCTTCGATCCGTCGCCGATCGCGGAGGTACTGGCCATCCAGCAGGCGAACCGCACCTGGATGGACAGCTTCCGCTGGATCCTCGACCCGATCGAGTTCGCGTGGAACAGCCGCTTCGCGTCCTTCGACAGCCGCGCACAGGCGGAGCTGGTGGAACGCGTCGGCGTGGGCACGCGCGGGATGGGCGAGTGGGCATCCGAGCGCGCCAAGGAAGTGGTGGACGCCGCCAATCGCTGGTTCCGGCTGGGCTCCGCGGGCACGCTCTGGCTGGCGCTCGTGGGCGTGACCCTTGCCATCGCCGCGGTGGCCGCGTGGGTGGTGGGGCGTCGCCTGCGGCGGGTGGGCGAGGAGCTCGGCGCGGGCGGCGAGTCGCTGGTGGATCGCCTGGCGCTCGGCCGCGATGCCGCGTTCTACCTGGACTCGCTCGACGTGCTGCGGCGCGCCGGGGCCGGCAAGCCGCGCGGGCGCACGCCGCGCGTGCATGCCGAGGACCTCCGCACCCGCAATCCCGCCGCGGGCGAGGCATTTTCTGCCATCGTCGGACTCTTCTACGAGATCCGCTACGGCGGCCGCGCCTGCTCGCGCGCGGAACGCATGGCCGCGGATGCCATGGTGGATCGACTGCGTTCTGCGCTTGGCCGCGGCTACACTTCGTGAACCGTGGCCACCCGGCCGCCCGACCGCGAATCACGAGGAGTTCCCATGCCTGCAGCACGCTCGCGCACGAACGAATGGAGACGCAGCCTGGAAGAGCTCTGCCAGAAGGGCGGGTCGCTCGAGGTGGCCATCTCGCGCGATGACTCGCGCGGGCACGACCTGGTCTGGCGCCTGCGCATCCTGGAGGTACGCGACACCGGCATCGTGGTGGAGAACCCCGGCGCGTTCGGCCGCACGCTTCCGCTGCACATCGGTACGCGCCTCATGGCGTTCATCGTCATCGGGCAGAATCGCTGGGAGTTCCGCACGGCGGTCACCGAGGAGCTCCTTCCTGGCAAGTATCCCGATGCCCGCAACGGCGCCGCGCGCCTCTCCATGCCGGAGCACGTCGAGCGCTGCATGCGCAGGCACGCCCGCTTCGACGCGGGCCCGCTCGAGCTCACGCCCGTGGACGTGTGGCCGCTCCTGGACCCCAAGAGCGTGGTGGCCGCCGAGCGCGCCAACGAGCTGGCATTCGCCGCGAGCGTCGAGGGCAAGGAGATCCCTGCCGCCGACGACGAGTCGCTCTTCCCGAACATCGGCCCGAAGTTCACCGCGCACGTCGCCAACATCGGCGGCGGCGGCGCGGGCCTGGTGGTGGAGCACGAGCAGGCCGGGCTCCTCTCGCGGCATCGCCTGTTCTGGCTGCGGCTGCAGCTGGGCGACGGATCCCCGGTGCCGCTCGTCGCCACGGGCAAGCTGGTGCACACGCACATCGACAGCGCGCAGCGCACCTACGCGGGCCTGAGCTTCGACTTCACCTTCAACCCGGCCCACCAGAAGACGGTCGCCGAGCAGGTGGAACGCTCGATCAGGACGCTCGAACGGCGCCAGTCGCACTGATTCCGGTGCCGGCCCCGGCGCCCTTGCCGGCAGTGTTGCCGAGCATGTGCGCGGTGCGCAGCAGCACCGCGGACTTGTGCAGGCTCTCCTCGTATTCGTTCCGCGGCTCGCTCTCGGCCACGATGCCGCAACCGGCGCCGTAGCGGAGCACGCCGCCGTCGGCGCCCTCGCGCGCCATGGCGATGGTGCGGATCGACACGTTGAGCGCGATGCGATCCGGCGAGATCAACCCCACCGCGCCGCAGTACGGCCCGCGCGCGCAGGGCTCGAGCTCGTCGATCACCTGCATGGCACGCACCTTCGGCGCGCCGGTCACGGATCCCGGCGGGAACGTGGCGCGCAGGATCTCGGTGGCGGTGATGCCGGGGCGCAGGCGCGCGGAAATCTCGGCGACGCAGTGGTGCACGGTGGCGTGGCTCTCGAGCGCGCGCGATGCATCCACGCGGACGCCACCCGCGACGGCAATGCGGCCGAGGTCGTTGCGCATCAGGTCCACGATCATGTGGAGCTCGGCGGCTTCCTTGGCGCTCGCCATCAGCTCGGCCGGATCCTCGTGGAAGGCGCGCGTTCCCTTGATCGGCCGTGTCACCGCGGTGCCTGCGCGGCGGTCCACGTCGAGGAACAGCTCCGGGCTCATGCCCACCAGTGCGTGGGTGGGCGTCTCCAGGTACGCGCCGTAGCGCGGCGTCGCGGCCTGCAGCGCGGCGCGCATCACCGCGCGCGGCGAGCCGGTCCAGCGCGCGGAGAAGCGCTGCGCGATGTTCGCCTGGAAGATGTCACCCGCCCGCACCAGCTCCACGGCGCGCGCCACCATGCGCTCGTAGTCGGCGCGCGTGATGTCGGCGTCGAGGCCGGTGATGGATGCGCGCTCGGCGGCGTGCGTGCCGCTGCCGGCGCGCGCGATGATCTCGGCGGCAAGATGTGCCGCCTCGGCATGGGTGCCATCGCCGTGCGCCGGCAGGCCCCACGACCACTGCTGGCCGCCCTCATCCAGGCGGAACTCGAGCGACGGCCCGCAGCGCACCAGCGTTGCGAGCGGCCAGCCGTCGGAGGGCGCACGGTGGCGCGGCAGGGCGCGCGGCTCGAACGCCGCGCCGAGTTCGTACGCGAGCGCCACGATCCACGTGCCGCCGTCGCCGGCCGCCTGCTCGATGGCGCGTACGGCGTCCTCGGCGGTGTGCGCGGCGATGGTCCGCTCCGGCTGCGCAAGCATCGACCAGCGTCCCCACCGGGCGTCGGCGGTGGACGTGACCAGCGCCGCCAGCGGCCGGCCCTCGGGCCAGTGCCGCAGCGCTTCCACGGGGGACATGTGGCCGTCGAGCGTCTGCATGCGGGCAAATGCCGCGGATAACGCGGCCGCCGGATCGTAAGGGGATGCGCTACCATGCACGGCCCGCGTTTTCACGCGCAAACACGCATTTCGCGGGGTGCATGCCGTCGCGTCGACGGCGCACCCCACGCCCAGCGCAAGCAGACCCCACCATGGCCAAGAACGGCAAGAAGAGCGGCAAGAAGGCTTCGGACTCCAAGGCATCCCACGGCAAGGGCAAGGGAACCCCCGCGCCCAAGCAGATGGTCTATTCCTTCGGCCGACGGACCGACGGAGACGGCACCCAGAAGTCGCTCCTCGGCGGCAAGGGCGCCAACCTCGCCGCGATGGCGCGCATGGGCCTGCCCGTGCCCCCCGGATTCACCATCACCACCGAGGTCTGCAACTGGTACTACGACAACGGCCGC
>CAMBSR010000212.1 GCA_945870475.1 Phycisphaera mikurensis NBRC 102666 | reverse complement strand
GCGAAGGATCGCGTGCAGGTGCCGGCCGAGCGCCGCTTCTCCGGCTTCGACGGCTACAAGAAGGCCATCGCCTCCGGCGTGGACGTGGTGCTCCTCTGCAGCGCGCCGCACTTCCGCCCCATGCACCTGGCCGAGGCCGTGGCCGCGGGCAAGCACATCTTCTGCGAGAAGCCCATGTTCGTCGACGCGCCGGGCTACCGCAGCGTGGTCGAGAGCGTGAAGGCCGCCAAGGCGAAGAACATCAACCTGATGTCGGGCTTCTGCTGGCGCCGTTCCGCGCCGGAAGCCGCCACGTTCGCGGAGCTCGAGAAGGGCACCCTCGGTGTGCCGATGGCCTACTACGGCTGCTACTACACCGGCCCGCTCGGCACCAAGAAGCGCGAGCAGGGCTGGAGCGACATGGAGTTCCAGGTCCGCAACTGGCAGCACTTCACCTGGCTCTCCGGCGACCAGATGGTGGAGCAGGCGGTGCACTCGGTGGACAAGATGAACTGGTGCTTCCGCAACGAACCGCCGAAGAGCGCGGTGGGCATGGGCGGCCGCCAGCTCCGCGAGGCCATCCCGGAGCGCGGCGACGTCTACGACCACTTCGCCATCGTCTATGAATGGGCCGACGGCCGCCGCGGATTCCTCAACTGCCGCCAGGAGCCGGACTGCTACTTCGAGAACACCGACTGGATCGCCGGCACCAAGGGCCAGTGCTTCATCAACGGCTGGGGCCCCACCCACTGGATGAAGGACCCGTCCGGCAAGATGCTCTGGGAATACCCGGCCGATGCGCCCAAGAGCGACATGTACCAGAACGAGCACAACGAGCTCTTCAAGGCCATCCGCGACGGCAAGGTGATCAACGACGGCGACTGGATGGTGGTGAGCTGCATGATGGCCGTCCTGGGCCGCATGGCCGCGTACAGCGGGCAGCAGGTCACCTGGGAGCAGGCCACCGCCAGCACCGAATCGCTCTCGCCGCCGCAGTACCTGATGGGACCGCTCGACATGCCGGTCGAGAAGAAGCCCGGCCAGTACAAGGTGTCCTGACGCGCGAAGCGCGCATGAGCCAGCGAAGATCCAGCAGCGAAGACAGCACGAGAGCCAACGCCATGACCGACCGCAACTCCGCCGATCCCCGTCCGTCCGTCGATCCCGCACGCCGCAGCTTCATCGGAAGCGGCAGCGCGCTGGTGGCCGCTGCGTTCGCGGCGCCGCTTGTTCTGACGCGCTCGCGGGCGCTGGCAGGCGCGCCTCCTGCGAAGAGCCCCTCCGAGTCGAAGGGCAAGCTCCTCAAGATCGGCGTCATCGGCTGCGGCGGCCGCGGCACGGGTGCTGCCTTCGATGCGCTCAAGGCGAGCCCGGACTGCCGGATCGTGGCGCTCGGCGATGTCTTCGCGGATCGCGTGAACGCGGCCGCTGAAGGGCTTGCAAAGAACGGCAAGGGGCGTGGTGACGTTCCTGCGTCCGCGCGCTTCGTCGGCTTCGATGCCTACCGCAAGGTGCTCGCCACCGACTGCGACCTGGTGATCCTGGCCACCGCGCCGGGTTTCCGCCCGTCGCACTTCGCGGCGGCCGTGGACGCCGGCAAGCACGTCTTCTTCGAGAAGCCCGTGGCGGTCGATCCGTCCGGCATCCGTACCGTCCTCGACGCCGCCGCCAAGGCCGCCGAGCGCAAGCTCTGCGTGGTCACCGGCACCCAGCGCCGGCACGAGCGCTGCTACCTGGAGGCGATGGCCAAGATCCAGGACGGCGCCATCGGCCGCCCGATCTCGGCGCGCTGCTACTGGAACCAGGGCGGCCTCTGGAGCAAGGAGCCGGATCCGAAGCTCAGCGAGATCGAGAACCAGGTCCGCAACTGGCTCTACAGCACCTGGCTTTCCGGCGACCACATCGTGGAGCAGCACGTCCACAACATCGACGTGATCAACTGGGCCATGGGCGGTCACCCCGTCCGCTGCACCGCCATCGGCGGCCGCCAGGCGCGCACGCAGCCCATCTACGGTGCCATCAACGATCACTTCGGCATCCACTTCGACTACTCCGATGACCGCTTCGGCGCCTCGATGTCCCGCCAGCAGGACAACACCGACGGGCGCGTGGAGGAGATCGTCTACGGCACCGAGGGCACGCTCATCACTTCGAGCGGCCGCGCCGAGATCCGCGGCAAGAACGCCTGGACCTTTGCCGGCGAGAACCCGAACCCCTACGTGGTCGAGCACATCGACCTGCAGGAGGCCGTGCGCGGCAATGCCCCGTACATCAACGAGGGCAAGCGCATCGCCGAGAGCACCATGACCGCCATCATGGGCCGCATGGCCGCGTACACGGGCAAGGACCTTGACTGGGATGCAGCCATGGCGGACCCGATGGACCTGGTGCCGAAGGATCCGAAGCCGGGTCCGGGCGTCAAGGAATCGGTGCACATTCCCGGCCAGGTGTGAGCGGCCGTACATGGTGGGTCACGGCGGGCCGATGGCCGCGTTCGTGAATCCATGCTGAATCGATGGATCCCGTTCCGCGATCCATCTGCAAATCTCGGAGTCCAGTGTCCGCGGGGGCGAATCGCCCCACGTATTGATCCGTGACCGGCTGCCTGCGTCGGCAGCCGGGGTTCGTTCCATGCGCTTCGTCACGACACAATCTTTCACAAGGAAATTCCCCATGAAGACCATCTCCACCCGCCTCGCCCTCGCTGCCTTCGTCGCCTTCGCCTGCATCAGCGTCCAGCTGGCGATGCCTGCATTCGCCGGGGACATCGATCGCGACGGCGTCTGCAATACCTACATGGCCATCGACATGCAGACGGCGGAGGACCTCATGGCGATCGGCGTCATCGAGTTCGACTCGGAGGATGAGCAGGCGAACAGCTACTTCGCGCTGACCGGCACGGGGACCATCGAGTTCGTGGTGGCGGGCACGCCGAGCACCGTCATCGGTGGTGACACCAAGGGAACCAGCGGTTCGACCATCGTCACCGGCGGCACCACCTCGGCCACGTGAGCCGGTCAGCGTGCCGGCCGCGGCCATGTGCGGCTGGTCGTCACCACGTCGCCTTCGCCTTCCATCCGCCAGCGGGCGCTGGCGTTCGGCATGCGCTCGAGCAGTGCGCGGCCGCGTTTGGGCCCCATCACGCAGAGCGAGGTGGCCAGCGCATCGGCATCCGTGGCGGTGCGGGCCACGGCGGTGACTTCCACGCGGTTGCGGAGCGGTTCGCCGGTAGCCGGGTCGATGATGTGGCTCAGCCGGGCGGGTTGCGCCGCGCCCGTTGCCACGTCCATGTGCTGGAAGCGGTCGCCGCTGGTGGTGACGGCGGCGTTCTCCAGGAGGAGCACCGTGTGCCAGGGGTCGTCCAACTCCACGCGCCACGCGTCGCGGCCGGGCGGGGCGTCGCCGACGGCGATGTCGCCGGAGAGGTCGACGAGCGCGCGGGTGATGCCCCGCGTGCGCAGCACCGCAAGCGCGGCGTCGGCCGCCATGCCCTGGCCGATGCCGCCGAAGTCGAGTTCCAGGCCATCAACGTCTGCCGAGTAGGTGCGTGCCGATGGGTCGAATCGCACGTGCCGCGCGCCGCATCGCGCATGCGCCGCGACGGCGTCCGCCGCGGAAGGCACCTGTCCGGCACGCCGCGCCGTACGCCAGCGCTTCGTCAGCGCTCCCACCGTCGGATCGAACGCGCCGTCGGTCAGCGCGCTCCAGCGCAGCGACGCCTCGAGCGCCGCGCCGAGGTCCGCGCCCACCGGCGTGACGGCGCCGGCCGCCGCGGGCAGCCTGCGCACCTCGCTTGCGGGCATCCAGTCGCTGAGCGCCTCTTCCATCGCACCCATGCGCGCGAACGCCGCCTGCGCGGCCTCATCGGCCGTCGGCTCGTCGGGCGCATGGATCACCAGCCGGCACGGCGCACCCATGATGATGCGCCGGTACTCGTACGGCACACGCGTTGCAGCGGTGGGTTGCGGCGTGCAACCGCCGCAGGCGAATGCCACTGCCACCAGCGCCGCCACGGCGACGCGTGCGCCGGCGTTCGCCGCGCCGCCGTCCATCAGGGGAAGACCACCTCGAGCAGGCTGCAGTCGTCCTCGAACGACGTGCTGTGCTGGATGGCCACGCTGCGTGCGATGATGCGCTCGATGGCGCCCTCGCCGGCGCGCGCCTCCACGGA
>CAMBSR010000211.1 GCA_945870475.1 Phycisphaera mikurensis NBRC 102666 | reverse complement strand
TCGCGCTTGCGGCTGCGTTCACACCGGGGCTCCTCGCGGAGGTCGGTGACTGCGACAGCCTTCGTCGCCGTGTCAAGTGACACGCGGCTGACGCCCATCAGGTCGGCCAGGTCGCCGGCGAACGGCCGCAACGCGCCATCGGCGTCCGGCAGCACCAGGCCCGCGTCGAGCGGGTTCTCGATGCCCGTGGCCTTGGCGTCCTCGAGCGCCTTCTGCGCCGCCTCGCGCGCCGCAAAGACCGCGGACCATCCGGCAGCGGCCGTGAACTTCACCGCCTCGTGATGGCTGAACACCACGTTCGTCGCGTCGGCACCCTTCAGCGCACGCCACGCCTCGTCGGCGGTGTGCGGCAGCACGGGGGCGAGCATGCGGATCAGGCCCTCGGCCACGGCATACATGGCGCGCTGGGTGGCGCGCCGGCGCGGACTGTCGGCTCGGTCGCAGTACAGCCGGTCCTTCGTGGCCGCGAACCACTCGGCACTCAGGGTCGCGTTGCAGAAATCGAAGAGCGCCACGTGTGCGGCGCGGAAGTCTGAAGCGCGGTACGCGGCGAGCACCGTCGCCTGCACCTTCGCGAACTCGCCGAGCGCCCAGCCGTCGATCGAGTTCGGATCGGTCTTCGAAAGCTGCACAGCCTCGTCGGCGGCCGGTGAGTAGTCGTACAGGTTGCTCAGGAGGTACCGAAGCGTGTTGCGGATCTTGCGATAGCCCTCGCCGGCGGTCGTGAAGAACGACATGTCGACCTTGATGTCGCCCTCGTAGGGAACGCTCGACACCCACCAGCGGCAGACCTCCGCACCCACCTGCTTCAGGAGATCCTCGACCTCGATCGTGTTGCCGATCGACTTCGACATCTTCTTGCCGTCCTTGTCCACGATGAACCCGTGGGTGACGAGCGCCTTGAAGGGCGGCTTGCCAGTGGCGCCGAGCGCCGGCAGCAGGCTCAGCTGGAACCAGCCGCGGTGCTGGTCGGAGCCTTCCAGGTAGAGGTCGGCCGGGCAGCCCAGGCCACGCTCGCGCAGCACCGCGTTCCAGCTCGAGCCCGACTCGAACCACACGTCGAAGATGTCGTAGAGCTTGGCGAGCTTCGCCACGTCCACGCCCTTCGGCGCGTCCGGGTCGGCGGCCGCGTTCCAGTGCGAAAGGAGCTCCGCCGGACCTTCGGTGAACCACGCATCGCTCCCCTTCTCGCGGAAGCGCTTGGCGATGGCGCGCACGGTGGCGGGCGTCAGGAGCACCTCGCCGGATTCGGTGCGGAATGCCGGAATCGGCAGGCCCCAGGCGCGCTGGCGGCTGATGCACCAGTCGGGGCGGCTCTCCAGCATGCCGCGCATTCGGTTGCGGCCCCACGCGGGCACGAAGTCCACGCCGCCCTGCGCTGCGTCCTTGCCGGTGACATCGAGCGCCAGCGCGCGCAGGCTCTTCCCGTCGCGCTTGGTGGCGCGATCGACGCCGATGAACCACTGCTCGGTGGCCCGGAAGATCACCGGCGTCTTGGAGCGCCAGTCGTGCGGGTACGAGTGCGTGAAGACGTGGTCGTGGTACAGGTGGCCGCTCTGGCGGAGGTGCTCGGTGACCTCCTTGTTGGCGTCCCAGACGCTCTTGCCGCGCAGCCATGCCGGCACGGTGTCGTCGTAGGTGCCATCGTCGCGCACCGGGCAGTAGGTTTCGAGGCCTTCCTTGAGGCCCGTGCGGTAGTCCTCGGTGCCGTGGCCCGGCGCCGTATGCACGAGTCCGGTGCCGTCCTCGAGCGTCACGTAGTCGGCGGCCACCACGCGCCCCTCGCGCTCGCAGAACGGGTGGCGGTACTTCAGGCCCAGGAGCTTCGCGCCATCGGCCTCGGCCACGATGCGCACCTTCTCGCTGCCGGCAAGCTTGGTGACCTTCGCCACCAGGTCGCTGGCCATGATGGCCAGGTTCCCGTCCACCTCCACCACCGCGTAGCGGTAGTCAGGGTGCACGGCGATGGCCAGGTTCGCCGGAAGCGTCCACGGCGTGGTGGTCCAGATGGTGAAGCTCGGCGTGCAGTCGAGCTCGGCACCGAAGGCCTTCTCCACTGCCTCGCGGTCCGCGGCCTCGAAGTCCACGTAGACGGAGAGATCCTGCCGGTCCTCGTACTCGAGCTCCGCCTCGGCGAGCGCCGTACGGTTGGCGATGGACCAGTGCACCGGCTTGAGCGCGCGGTAGACCAGGCCCTGCTCCACCAGCTCCGCGAAGTCCTCGATCACCGCGCCCTCGAAGGCGGGCTTCATGGTGAGGTACGGGTTGGCATAGTCGGCGAGCGTCAGCAGCCGCTGCATCTGTCCGGCCTGGAGCTTGACGAACTTCTCGGCATAGCCCTGGCACTCGCGGCGGATCACCATGCGGCGCTGGTCGTCGGGAAGCTCCATGACCTTCTGGAGCTTGCCCTTCTCGTTCATGTCCGTGACCACCTTGTGCTCGATGGGCAGACCGTGGCAATCCCAGCCAGGCACGTACGGAACCCGCATCCCCTCCATCAGTCGCGAACGGACCACGATGTCCTTCAGCACCTTGTTGAGGAGATGCCCCAGGTGGATCGAGCCGTTGGCGTACGGCGGGCCGTCATGGAACGAGTAGAGCGGCGCCGATGCGCGCGCGGACTGCACGGCCTCGTAGAGGCCCTCGTCCTGCCAGCGCTTGACGGTCTGCGGCTCGGCCTGCGCCAGGTTCGCCTTCATGGCGAAGTCGGTCTTCGGGAGGTTCAGCGTGCTCTTGTAGTCGGGCATGTGGTCGGCCGTCGGCGGTGCCGCGGGAAGGGTTCAGTCGAAGTCCGGCTCGTCGCCCGGCTTGACGTTGTCGTCGATGTACTTCTGGAAGTCACCCATCTTGTACGAGACGAAGCAGAAGACGTGGTGCAGCGTGAACCACTCCGGATCCTTGGGATCCTTGTCGAGGTCCTGTCGCAGGCGGTTCAGTTCGGCAAGCACGCGTTCGGCTCTCATGGCGGTGTTCCGTGGGTGAATTCGAGGGACAGAGTGTAGGTCAGTGGTCGTGGCCGGCATGCTCGGCGTGGTCATGCGCATCGTGGTCATGCGACGCGTGCGCGGCGGCTTCCATGCGCCCCACCGCAAACGCAAGCACGATGCCCAGGAGGAGCGCGAGCGACAGCCCCACGCGGTCGTGGCGGTGGAACTGCACCTCGGGCAGCAGGTCTGCCGCGGCAATGCAGAGGAACGTGCCGGCCGAGAAGGCCAGCGCATACGGCACGGCCACGGCGGTGCCGCCGGCGGCGGAAGCGCCCGCCATGAAGAGCCCCACGCCGGCGGGAACGAGCAGCGCAAAGAGGAGATTCACCAGGAGCACCTTGCCCCGGCTGCCGCCACCTGCGTGGAAGAGCGTCGCCACCGTCATGGCATCGAAGGGCTTGTGCAGGAGGATCACCAGGAACGTGCCGAGGCCCGCGAGCGCCGGCGCGACCGAGAGATCCGCAGTCCGCGCCGCCTCGATGCTGGCGGCGAGCGCCACGCCCTCAAGCAGCGAATGGAGGCCCATGCCGACCGCAGCACCGGCCCACGTGAGACGGCCAACGGGCGCGTGTGCGTGGTCATGGCCGTGGTGATGGTGCTGGTGGCCTTCGTGGCCGTGCATCGGATCGTCGCACGCAGGCTCGGGCGCTTCGTGCTGGTGGAAGTGCGCGAAGCGCTCCAAGAAGAACATGGCCACGAAGCCAAGGGCAAGCGCCAGCATGAGCGGGTCGAAGAGCCCGTGCGAATCCACGTTGGCGCCCGCCGCCTCCATCCGTGCTATCAGCGCGTGCGGCACCATGTGGAAGAGCGCCACGCCGAGCATCACGCCGGAGACGAAGCTCAGGCCGAACTGGAGCCGCCGATGCGTCAGGCGCAGCAGCACCGGCACCAATCCGCCGGCGAGCGACGCCGCCACGATGCAGGCGCAGTAGACGATGAGGACGGTATCGGGGCCCATGGGAGCTTCCGGCGCGGCGGGGAGAAACCCGCTCAACCGCAGGTGGAAGGCGCACGATACTGCACGTCCCGAAGCTGCTTTCGCCTGCCGACAAGGGGTTTGCGGCCTTGCGGGTACCCCCCGATGCGGCTAGAATTCGCCGTTCACCGTTGGGGTGGTAGCTCAATTGGAAGAGCGCCTCGGTCGCATCGAGGAGGTTGAGAGTTCGATCCTCTTCCACTCCACT
>CAMBSR010000210.1 GCA_945870475.1 Phycisphaera mikurensis NBRC 102666 | reverse complement strand
CCCGCGATCACACGAACGCAATCAGCAGGCGTGATCCATCACTGCGGAGTCCATTTCGACATGAAGAACGTGTTCATGTCGCATGGCCCCCGCCGACTCACCGGCGCTTGCGCGCGCCGAGGACGCCGGCCACGCCGAGCAGCGCGAGTGCGCCCGGTCCGGGGACGACGCTGAAGGTGCCGGTGCTGGTGGTGGTGGTGCCATTCACCTGCGAGGTGCCGCCGTTGTACTGGTTGAAGTTGTAGGTGGTGGTGAAGGTCACCGAGTAGCTGCCGTTGGACAGGCCAGCGGCCAGGTTGGTGTCGCGCGCGGGCACCGACAGCTGCCAGAAGCGGTTGTTGCCGCTGACGCCGGACTGGTAGAGGCCGTAGGTGTTGCTCGAGAGCTGCGTCGAGCCCTGCATCACGGTCACCACCAGCGAAGCGATGTTATTCGCATCGAGCCAGTTGTTGTTGGTGGTGCCGCCCGGAGGGGTGCCGCCGCCGTTGTAGGCGTAGTTCTCGAAGTACCAGTTCTGGAGGAGGAGCGACTGGCCGGTGAGCGTGTTCACCGAGCCGAAGTCGTAGCCGTCGAGGCGCGGGTTCCACGCAGCACCGATGGCAGAGACGTAGGTGGAGCTGCTGCCGCCGGCGAGCTGGAACTGACCGGTTGCCTCGACGACGCCGACATCGGCGTTGGCCGCGGCGGTGAGGGAGGCGAGCGCGACGAGCGAGGATGCGATCTTCGAGTTCATGGTTCGATGACTCCTGGCTATCACAAGGACCTGTTGGGGCCGACTCCCCGAGCCGGCACGACCCTGTGCGGACGGGAAAGGCCGACCGCATCCCAAAGAACGCGAACGGTGGGCGCAGGCCATCAACGGTTTCCGAACGATTCCTGAATCAGCTGGGTGCTGCGCCCGGCGTGACAGCGGGCGGCAGCATCGAACCAACCCGCCATTCTCGGACGTTTGCGACCGGCATTCGGGAGTCGCGGTACTGATTCTCGCTCGCAACCCACTGTGATTCATGGACTTCCGCGCAAACTGCGGCAGTCTCCCCACGGATCCACCGCCCCTTCCCGTTCCCTTTCGTTCCCTTTCGTTCCCTCACATCCCGTTGTCGGTGATCCACATCCTGGTGAATTCACGCCTCTTCGAGCAGAACCGGCGTGCCGCTTTTCCCGCGACGCCAGGAGGAGAGACCCATGCCCCGCATTCCCCTTGCGATGGTTGTTGTTGTCGGTAGCGCCGTGACCGGAGCCCACGCCGGCTTCGTCGGATGGACCGGACATGTCCGTTCATCCGGCGGCTACGTGATGCTCGACATCTTCGCAGGCGTCACCGACGCGCAGGACCACCTGCTGAACGTCTTCGGAATGCAGGTTTCGGCGACCGGCGCCACCTTCTATCAGGCGCCTGGCCTGGCGACCAAGGCGTGGAATCCGTACTTCGGCAACTCCAGCATGGACTCGGCGGACAGCTTCGTCACGCTGGGCATGTTCGAGAGCACCGGCACCAGCTACGCAGCGTCCACTACCGCCGGCGATCCTGACTTCGCCGGCTACTCCCCCACGCTCGCGAGCGCGCCGAGTACGGGCATTCCCAGCGGCGCCGGTTGGTACACCTCGCAGCCGCTTTCCGCGGAGTCCGATGCACGGCAGCTCCCGGCGTCCTTCGCGGGCAGTTGGCAGGGTGCGCAGGCCCCCATGGGGATCTGGGTGGCGCACCTCGTGTTCGATGCATCCACCATCACGGCCGACAGCTTCGTCTCGTTCGCGGGCAGTGCCGGGTATCGGGTCGGCGCATCGACGAATGCAGAGTTCGGCAGCGATTCGCAGGTCTTCATGCTGCCGGCACCGGGCGCAGTGACGCTCCTCGCTGCAGCGGCGGCAAGCGTGCGGCGTCGGCGCGCGCGGTAAGTGCGGGCAACACGGGCGGGCAACGCCCGCGGTCAACGCCCGCGGTCAGCGCCAACTCAGGATGGACAGCTGCCCCACCGTCTCGCGGACATCGGGTGGTGTCACGCCCGCTGCTCCGAGGATGGTGCCGACCGCATCGTTCGGGCAAACCACGGACACCGATCGAGCCGGCACGGCGGCGCGAGCCTCGGCAATGCGCGGGCCCACCGCGTTCCAGCCGATCCGCCGAGGCGCCTCCGACTCGATGCCCAGCTCGTTGTCGAACTCGCTCGCCGATCCACCGATGACCACGTCCCGACGTCCCGCGGCCCAGCACACGGCATGCGCGGTGGATGAACCGCTCACCACCAGCCCGGCGGAGCGGAACTCGTCGGCGTGCCGCGCGAAGGCGCGCCACGGATGCTTGCTCGCGGAGAGGAGCGCCGCGGGGTATAGGAACGGGATGGCCACCATCACGAGCACGGGCGCCACCGCGTTGCGCGCCACCCACGTGCGGCCGTCCGGGGCACGCCAGGCCCACGCATCGAGCTGCGCCCAGGCCAGGATGGCGACGCCGAGCCACGCCAGGATGAGCGACTCGCCCTCTTCCCATGGCGCAGGCAGGCCGACGCGCCGCAGCCCCACCGCCGCAAGCACAAATGCCACCATCGCCACTGCGCGCAGCACCCACCGGACCGCCGTTGCGGCACCCACCTTGTTCATGGCCCCCAGCTCATGGGCGCGCACCAGGCCAAGCGCCACCAGCACCGCCGCGGGCGCGAACATGGGCAATACGTAGGTGGGCAGCTTGCCGCTCGAGAGCGAGAGCAAGGCGATCGGCGCCACGATCCACGACAGCATGAAGCGAACGCCCGAACGCCACTCGGGGGCGCCGCGCAGGCCCTTCCACGCCGTGGGCCAGGTGAGCGTCCAGAGCATGGCCCCGATCGGGAACATGACGAGGAAGAACCACGCCGGTTCCGGGTGCTGGTTGGAATCCGGTTGCGCCGCGCGCCGGAAATGCTCGACGACGATGAAGTACTCCCAGAACCCGGGCTCCGCGCGATGGATCATCCACGCGAACGGTGCCACGGTCACCGCGGCCGCCGCAAGCGGGATCCACGGCATGGTGAGCATGTCCTTCCAGCGGCGCTCCCACGCGAGGAACATCAGCGCGGCTGCCCCGGGGATGGCGATCGCGAGCAGGCCCTTGGTGAGGAAGGCGAAGCCCGCGGCGACGCCCGCCAGCGCAAGCCAGCCGGCGCGGGTGCGGCCGAGCGTCTGCGTTCCACAGAACAGCGCGCCCATGGAGAGCGCCACGAACGCCGCGAACGGCGGGTCGAGGAGCGCCACGCTGCCAAGGACGAGCGGGCCCAGCGTGGTGGCCTGCACCATGAAGGCAAGCGGGCCGTCCTCGCGCCGACCGGAGACGCGCGTGGCCATCCACGCGGCGACGAGCGCCACCACGCCGGTGGCGAGCGCGCTCGGGAGCCGGATGGCAAACGCGTTCTGGCCGAACACCGAGATGCTGGCGGCCGTCATCCAGTAGCCGAGCGGCGGCTTCTCGTAATAGACGAAGCCGTTCATGCGGAGCGCGAGCCAGTTGCCCGTCTCCACCATCTCTGCCGGGATGATCCCGTAGCGCGGCTCGTCGGGGACGATGAGCGGCCGGATGCCGAGGCCCGCCACGCTGACCGCGATGAAGAGGAGCAAGGCGGTGAACCAGCGGCGGCCGTTGGGCATGGCGCGGGGGATGCTAGCGGCGGGGATGGTGACGCTGCGCGCGCACTCGGCGAGTCATGCCCGCGTGCACAGCCAGCCTTCGCGGCCGGGGATCGCGCCGCGCTGCACGCGGCCCTCGCCGGGCGCGGGTTGGCGCGCGAGCCAGTCGCCGAGCGGTTCGAACGAGTGGCCCGCGGCAAGCGCGCGGTCGAGGAACCGCTCGAAGAGCGCGGACTTTGCGCCGCCCTCGCTCTCGGCGTGGATGGTGAGGACGTGCGGCGCGCCGTCGGCCAGGCGCGCGAGCACCGCGTCGTTCCAGCGCTCGTCCGCGTCGGCGCCACGGCCGACGCCCTCGTCGTAGGTGGGAAGGTCGACCGGCACCTGCGGCTGCTGCAGGGTGCGGCCGAGCGCGGCCACGTGCGGCAGAAACGGCACCGCCGGCCCGCGTGCGTCGCTCCGCCAGCGGAAGGACTGCGAGGCGTGAAGCGCGAGCACGCGGTCGTCGCAGCGCCAGCCGGGGGCGGCGCACGCGTGCGGCTCGCGGCCGTAGACCTCGGCGAAGGCGTGCTTGGCGCGCGC
>CAMBSR010000209.1 GCA_945870475.1 Phycisphaera mikurensis NBRC 102666 | reverse complement strand
CCCGAGCCCGCGCTCGATGCGGCGCCCGTCACGCGCGCGGCGAGCTCCTGCGCGTCGCGACGATCGAAGGCAATGCGGCGCCACGCCACGTCCACCAGGATGAGCACCGCGGCCAGGATGGCGGCCAACTGCCACAGCGCACGTGCGGTGCTTGAACTTCCCAGGTCGGAGCGATCGAAGAGCTCCCACGTCTTTGCGTCGGCCAGGCGCAGCACGCGCCCGCCCGTGCGCTCGGCAATCGAGCGAAGCAGCGCCGCGTTGTCGCGCGTGGCGCGGTACTCCGCCGGGTACGGAACGCTCACCGCCGCCTGCACGCTGCCGGCGCGCGCCGCGCCATCGGCACCGCCCTCGCGCGCGAACGCAATGTTCGCCAGGTACGCGCCCGCCTCGTGCGCATCGAATTCGCCGCTGAACCGGCCCGGGCCCACCTGCCGCAGCGGCAGGTCGCGCACGGCGCCACCGGGCGTCACGAGCCGCGCCTCCGCCCGCGTCTCGGCGGAGAACCCGCCCTGCGCCTGCTCGCGCGTCTCCACCTCGATGAACGCACGGTCGCCGTCCACGCGCGTGGAGACGCTCACGTCCTGCGGCATGGCCGGACGCATCACCCAGCGCATCATCTGCTCGCTGAAGGCGCGGAACCGGCCCCACTGCGTCCATGCCGGGCCCCAGCGTCCGCCCATGTCGCTCGCGAAGGCGATGGATCGCCCCAGCCCATAGTTCCAGTACGAGAAGAACGGATCGTTGCCGTCCTTGTTCTTCACCACCGCGCCCGTCTGCGCCAGCCCCTCGCGCGGTACCGTCAGCAGGTAGCCGCGCACCGGTGGAAGCGCATCGAACCCCGCCAGCGGACCCGCGGTGCCGGCCACCAGTTGCGGGGTGAAGTCGCCCTCCACGATCAGCGAGCGCGACACCACCGTGGCCTCCTGGATGAAGATCTCCGGAAGCTTGCGCGGGTTCTCCACGCGGTAGAAGCGACCGCCCGTCTTGGTGGCGATCGCCTGCATCTTGCGGTGGTCTTCGGGGCCGCCATGGCCAAGGCTCGCCGAACCGCTTCCCGCGAGCAGCACCGTGGTCACCGTCACCTTCGCGGCCTTGAAGTCGTTGAGGAGTTCCACAGGCGGGGCGCTCGGGTCACCGTCGGAGATGACGATCACGTGCTTCTGGCCGGCGCGGACCTTCACCATGTCGTCGAGGATCATCTCCATCGGCGTGGTGAAGCTCGGCATGTCGCCGACCACCATCTTCTTGGCGGCATCCTTGGCGCGGCTCTTGTCGCCCACGATCTGCAGCGGATAGCCCCAGCCGTAGCCGTCCTTGGTGGCCGGCCCGCCACCGTAGCCGGCGCCGCCCAGCGAGATGAGCCCGGCGTAGTCCTGGCTCGAGAGCGCGTCGATGGCGGCGGTGGCCACCTGCACGCCCCAGAAGTTGCCCTCGGGCATCTCGCAGCTGTGGAGGAGGAGCGCAAGTGCGCCACGCAGGATCTGCCGCGTCTGCGGCGGGTCGAGCTTCACGGGAAGCGCCTTCTCCGTCTCCGAGCCAAGCCAGCCGCCCGCGCCGAAGCTCTCCGGTCCGCCGAGCATGACGAGGCCGCCACCCAGGTCATGGACGTACGCGTGCAGTCCGCGATCGAACTCGTTGTCGAACGCCCAGCGCGGAAGGTTGGCAAGCACCACGGCGTCGAACCCCGCCAGGTACGCGAGCCCGCGCCCGAGCGCAGTCTCCGGCCCGATGCGCTCCACCTCGATCTTCCCGTCCTCGAGCGCGGCCGCGAGCGCCTTGCACTCCATGCCGCCTTCCGGCTCGATGATGAGGACGCGTCCCACGCCACCGACGAACACCACCGCGGCACCCACGTTGTTCTGCTGCACAGCGTCCATGGCGGCATCCGCCGGCTCGAACACCACGCGGAAGCGCTGGGCGCCGGAGCCGTCGGCCACCACCGGCAGCGTCACCAGGTTGGCGCCGGACTGCAGTTCCACCGGGAATCCGAGGCCGTCTCCGGCCGCATCGAGGTCCACCGGCTCATCGTTCTGCCAGAGAAGCAACCGGCCGCGCGCGGGTTTCTGGCTGCGGATCGCAACGCGCAGGTCGATCGACTGCCCCTCACGCGCACGCGTCGGCGCGCGCAGCGATTCCACGAGCACCTCGCTCGCATGCTGGTACTCGAGCGGCACCACGTCGATGGGCACGCCCGCGGCCTTGGCAAGCGCCGCGGCATCCGACAGGCTGCCCGCGGTCTCGTTGCCGTCGGAAAGGAGGAGGATGCGCGCCGTGGTGTCGCCGGGCTGCGTGGCGAGCGCCATGCGCACGCCGGACGAGATGTCCGTGGCCTGCAGGTCCCCCGCGTGGCCGGTGAGCGTGATCTCGCCGGCGTTGGCCGGCATGGCGGCAATCACCGCATCGCGGGCCACCGTCACCGCACCCACGCGGTCGTCCGGACGCTCCTTGCGCGCGGCCGCCTCGCGGACGGCCTGCTCGGCCTGCGTGCGCAGTGCGATCGGGACGCTGTCGCTTGCGTCGGCCACCACCAGCACGCTCATGGCATCCGTCTCGCGCACGATGCTCGGGCGAGCCACGGCGAAAGTGAGGAGCAGCAGCACCAGGACACGCAGCGCGAGCCCGCCCCAGCACTTCCACCGGCCCAGCACCGGCACGCTGCGCCACGCCATCCACCAGAACGGGATGGCGAGTGCCAGGATGGCCAGCGCCCAGGGATGTTCGAGGGAGATGTTCATGCCGAGCAGGCCCTCACGCTACCCCACCGGACGCGGCGATGGCGCCGGTTCGACGGGCTTGGAAGGAAGCGTCGCAAGCGGCACCGCCAGCACCCGCGAGTGCCCGGAATCCAGGATGAAGGCCTCCGTGCCGCGCGAGCCCACGGCCCACGGGAAACGCAGGGCGTTCTCCCCGCTCGGCACGCTCCGGACGCGGTCGCCGTCCACCACGTGGAGGACCAGCGGCGTGGGCGCCCCGGCCACGGCGCGCACGCAGCCAAGCGACCGACCGGTGGCCATGTCGAGTCGCTGCAGGCGATGGTTGCCAAATTCCGTGACGAGCGCCGTGCCGTCCGGAAGGAGATCGATCCCGTAGGGATAGGCCAGCTCGCCATCGCCGGAACCGGCCGTGCCGATCGAGCGCAGCGGATGACCTTCCAGGTCGAGTACCTGCAGCCGGTGGTTGCACGCATCGGCCACCCAGAGCTCGCGGCCGTCCTTGGAGAATGCGATCGCCTGCGGCCGGTCGAACTGCCCCGGGGCGCGCCCGTTGCCGCCGATCGCGCGAACGAACGCACCCTCCGGCGTGAACACCTGGATGCGATCGTTGCCGCCGAACTCCGCGACCCAGACGTTGCCATCCGGCCCCACTTCGGCATCGCACGGATAGATGAACTGGCCAGGCTCGGTGCCGTAGCTTCCGATCCGAAGCAGTTCCTTGCCCTCGGGCGACCAGCAGATCACGCGGTGGTAATGCGTGTCGGCCACCCACACGCGCCCGTCGGGGCCGACGCCGAGGCCGGTGGGCTTCCCGAGCGATTTCTCGGGCATTGCCCACTCCATCACGTATGAGCCATCCGGGCGGAACCGCTGGACGCGCGCCTGGCGATCCACCACCAGGATGGTTCCGTCGCGCGGATCGATGTCCATGGCCCGCGGGTACTCGAACTGCCCGCGGCTGCGCCCGGGCGCACCGAACCATCGCACCGCCTCGAGGCGCGGGCCGCCCGGCGAATCCGGCGCCTCGCGACACCCGCTGACGACGAAGGGCAGCATCACGCCGAGCAGGAGCGCGAGCGACATGCCGCGCAGGCGTTCCCCGCGCGTTGCCACCCACGCCACGGTGCCGCCCGCTGCGGCCGCCACCAGCACCAACGCGAGCAGCGCACCGAGCACCGTGGCCGGCTGCTGGTAATGGATGGCATTCAGGAGGGTCGAAGCGCTCCACGCCCAGCCCGGCGGTTCGATGCGCGCGCTGGCCACCACCTCGCCCGCGGCGAGTGCTGTGCCCACGAGCGCCGACGCGATCGCCGCCCCGCGCAGTTCCGGCGCCAGTGCCTGCACAAGCCCGCGTGCGCCGCCGCCGCCGTCCACGGCACGCAGGTCGCGTCGCTCGCGCGGCTCGCGGAGGGCGGCCAGCCGGCCGATCCACGCACCCACCACGCCGAACCGGCCCACGTGGCAGAGCAC
>CAMBSR010000208.1 GCA_945870475.1 Phycisphaera mikurensis NBRC 102666 | reverse complement strand
GCGGAGCTGGCCGGCAGCGGCCGGTCCGTGGAGGACGAGGTGATGCGCATGCACGTGATCGATGGCATGCCCTACGACGCGGTGGGCGACGCGCTTGGCCTGACCCGCGCCGACTGCTTCAACGCCGCGCGCCGGGTCACCGCCCGCGTGCGCGATGCGGTGCGCGAACTGCTCCGCGAGGAGGGCGTCCCGAACTCGGGCCTGGACGCCTCGGTGCGCGAGGTGCTCCGCCTGGTCGAGCGGGCGTGATCGCGGCCAAACTTCGGCAACTGGCGTCGTACGCGACGCGCGGTCGCGGATCTATCCGCGGCATGGACGAGACGAAGCAAAGGACGGCGGAAACGCGGGGGCTCCGAGGCGCGGAGGCGGCGGCGGTGCTGCGGTTTGGGTTGGGGGAGGGGGCAGAGCCACAAAGCGAAGGCTTCGGCGAACGGTCGATCAGACGGACACCGTTATCCACCACAGACACCGAGGCGTCCGAGTGGCGATCGGGCCCTGCGGCAGCCGCTGCAGGCATCACACTGGCCGTACTGGTGGCAGCGGGCGTCGGATTTCCGCAATCCGGGACGGAATCCCCGTACGCCGACGTGGCTCGTGGATCTGTCAGCGGCCCTGCGGTTTCAGCGGCCGGTGGTTCGGCTGGTCACCGCGTGGGCGTCACACACAGGGAATCAGAGCAGATGTCCGTCCTCCGGAATTCGGTCAAGGCGTCCGTGGTTGCAGGTGCAGTGCTGGTCGCGGCAAGCGCGGGTGCGCAGAGCGCGGCTATGCAGTGGAAGGTGAGTGAGGGGGGGAATGGGCATTGGTATGGAGTAATGGTCGTGCCTGGCGGTGTCAGTTGGAGCGCCGCCAAGTCGCTGGCCGAGGGCAGGGCCGGAATCCTGGCGTGTGCTGAATCGCAGGGTGAACTTGCTTACATCCAGTCGCAGTTTGCTCCGGTACGCGTTCCGCAGGCATGGGTCCCGCAGTATCCCTGGAATGACTTCACATTCGGGCCGTGGCTCGGTGCGTATCAGGAGCCAAGTTCGCCCGAACCCGACGGAGGCTGGAAGTGGATCACCGGGGAATCATTCGTTCCGGCGGGACCCTACTTCAACAACAGTGCCTGTGGGATTCCGGAGGATCGGCTGCATCTTTACTACAGCACGGACGGATTCGTCGGGCTCAACGATATGCCGGACGCTCCGGTCCCTTCCGCCTGCGGCCCATCCAACCCGTCACTCCTCATCGAATGGTCCGCAGACTGCAACCACGACAACATCGTCGACTACGGCCAGATCCTGCTGGGCCAGCTCGCCGACACCAACACCAACGGCATCCCCGACCTCTGCGAAGTCCCCACCTGCGCAGACGCCGACCTCAACCCGAACGGCACGGTCGACGGTGCGGACCTCGGCGCGCTGCTCGCGTTCTGGGGGCCCGTGTCGCCGGCCTTTCCGCGCGCGGACATCAACGGCGACGGCACCGTGAACGGCGCCGATCTCGGCATCCTGCTGTCCGTGTGGGGGCCGTGCGGCGGGTGACCGCGGGCGGCGTGGGCGCCGCACCGCCCTGCGTCAGGGGATGTTCTTCCACGCGTTCCACGCCACGTAGCCGGCGGCGGCGAGCAGGATCGCGGCGCTCATCCACCGGCCGTTCTTCTTCATGAAGCGCTCGGTCGATTCCTTCATGGACGCGCACGCGCCGGCATGCGCCGTCTCGATCACGGCCGGCGCGATCGCCGGGGCGATGGCGATCGCCGAGAACACGGCGATGCCGAGCGCGCGGCCTTGGCCCTCGGTGACCTGCATGGCCTGGTGACCCGCCGCGATCGCGACTGCGAGCGACTTCGGGTGGATGCCGTTCACGGCGAACCCGAGCGCGAACGACCGGACGCACCGGCGCGGCATCGACAGGTCCGCGCCGCCGCCGAACTTCGAGGCGAACCAGCCCTTGACCTTCGCCACGATGCCGGGCTTCGCGTGACCCTCGCCCTCGTCGGCACCATCGATGGGCGCGGCGCGCCAGGCGTGCACCAACCGCTGCGCGCCGATCCAGAACAGCGCGCCGGCGATCAAGGCCCGGACAATGAATTCCGCCCAGTTCGGGTGCGCGGGCTTCGCCTCTGTGGCGGCGGGCGCCGCCTCGGGGGCCACCACGAACCCGATGACGAGGCCCACGGCGAGGCCGACCGCGGCTCCGAGCGCGAACATCCACGCGACGAGCTTCGGCGCGCGCCGGTCGCTCGCCATGATCAGCCCGAGGATCAGGATCTCGGGGCTCAGCAGGATGGCCGCGCCGAGCGAGGCAAGGACGGTGAGGTGGGCGTTCATGGCGGACACGGATCCTACGACTTCGTCAGGAACGCGCCGAGCTTCGCACGCGCCTCGGGGGTGTGCCGCAGGCGCACCAGGTGGGCGCGCTCAGCCGCGATGGCAGCATCCCAGCCGCGCGTGAATCCGGTGTGGACAGCGTCGAAGCAGGCCTCAGCGTGAGCGCTGGCTGGCACTGCGGCGCGAGCAGAGGCGAGTGCCGTGCCCATGCGCGCGGTCTCGGCCGGCGAGATGGTGCGGCGCGGGCCATTGTGCGCGGCGAATGCAGCCGGCGCCGCAGCGCGCTCGGCGTGGACCCAGCGCTTGGCCTCTTCGATCATCTGCGCCTGCGTGCTGCCCGCGGGGAGCACCTTTGCGAAGAGCCCTGCCGGCACGTCCGCGCACTTCCACGGCGCGCCGGTGGCGGTGGCCACCATGGCGGTCTTCGGGTCGATGCGCGCCGGCAGCATCTGCGTGCCGCCCCAGCCGGGGCAGATGCAGAGGCCGCATTCGGGGAGGCCGACAAGCCAAGGCTTCTCGCCTTCCGCGGGAAGCGTGCCGATGAGCGCGTCGCAATGCATCGCGAGCTCGAGCCCACCGCCGAGTGCTGCTTTATGGACGACGGCCACCGACGGCACGCCAAGCGCCGGGATGGCGGCAAACGCAGCCGCGCCGCGCTCGAGGTAGGTGTGCAGGCCGGCATCGTCCAGCGCGTCGATCTCCGCCAGGTCCGCACCAGCGACAAACACGCGCGGGCTGGCCGAGGCGAGCACCAGGCCGGTGCAGCCCTCGCGGGCGATCTGCGCACAGGTGTCGGCGATTGCCACGATCAGCCACGCGTCGAGGACCACCACGCCGCCGCGCGGCTTCGCGGGGTTTGGGTCGAGCCACAGGGTGACGATGCCGTCGGCGTCGCGATCGGTGCGGAGCGTTGACATGCGGAGAAGCGTACGAAAAAGGGCCGTGAAACGCGGGGGTGCGTTTCCGCGCGTGCATGATGCGCGTTTGCAAGGGATTGGAGGTTTGAATGGAAGGAAGAGAGGGATACGATGAGAAACATGGAGAGGAAGATCACGCTTACCGACGAGGAGCTTGCGGACGCCATCAGGTTGACGGGGATCACGGATCCCCAGCAACTGGTGCGCCATGCGCTCAGCGAGTTCGTGAAGAAGCTCCACCTGGATCGCCTGGCGAAGGGGGGGTTCTCGCCGGATTTCGAAGCCCCGCCGCGGCGTCGACCCCCTCACTTCCGGAACGACCTGGACGAGGATGGGAATCCGCTGCCGGATTGACAGGGGTTTGCGTAGCGAAACCAGTGCTCGTCGACACCTGTGTATGGGTGGAGCATGTTCACCGCGAGGTCGATGTGCTGCGCCGGCTGTGCGCGGAATCACGTGCATTGATCCACCCGGACGTGCTTGGCGAAATCATGCTTGGGTGTGGTGAAGAGCGTGATCTGTTGGTGAAGCGGCTCCGCCTGCTCCCAGGCATCGACCGTCCACCACAGGTCGATATCGAATCGCTGGTCCAGCAACACGCCATCGCGTGCAAGCGAGTCGGCTGGGTGGATGCCGTGCTGCTGTGCACGGCGATGATCGATCCGCGGCGGCCGGTGGTGCTCACGTTCGATCGCAGACTGCTGCGCGAGGCCATCAGGTTGGGTGTCGCGTTCGCTGGGTAGATTCGCTGTCCACGTCGCAGACTGCGCACGGTGCGGCGCACCATCGGCATTTCAGCCGCCTACCGCCCGCCGAACGCCTTCCGCAGACGCTGCTGCGCTTCGTCGCCCGCGATGATCTGGGCGCTGAGCTCGGCGGCCTTGTCGAGGACGGCATCCTCGTTGGAGCCATCCAGCTCGTTGAGCCATCGCTTGGTGGTGGCGATGGCCTCGGGACCGCCGG
>CAMBSR010000207.1 GCA_945870475.1 Phycisphaera mikurensis NBRC 102666 | reverse complement strand
GGACTCGGCCCACCCCTGTCACGGCATTGTGGTGGGTGGAGGCAATTACATCGATGTCAGCCCCTCCGAATCCGGCTGGACACTCGGGTCGTTCGAAGTCGAGACCCACTTCGTGTTCTATCGGCTTCCAACGTGCGTGAACGGTGAGTGCGGCCAGGGATCAATTATGCGCTGGGAATGTCCACAAGGCGTCACCATGAAGCCCTTCATGGCAGAATGCCCCGCGGACAATGGGGGATGATGCCGATTTCACTGACAATCCTGGTGATTGCGGCAGCAATTGGCGTCCGCACGATCGATCCACCAACGGCGCCGGATACGCCGCTTTCACAACCCACCCAACCACCGTCATCGCCCGACGAGACGGTCATTCGCCACCGGCGCGGGGATCCATCAAAGTCACTTGCCTCGATTCCCCAGATCTTCATCGCGGTGCCACCACAGATCTCGGCGGCCGACCTGAAATATTGGCGCTGGATCTTCGGAGGAATCACCCTCGATGAACACGGCGTTGCAACGGCGCTCGATTCCTACCGTCAACGGGATGACTCGCTTAGGTCGCGAACGCTGCCCGGGGTCTTCGAGGCCGCGATCGCCGCCGCTTCTCCACCGGATGAATGGGGTGCGGAGCAGCGGAAAAACGCGGCACACTCGATCGAGCGACTTCGGAACAGGTTTCTCGCCGAAGAGGCGGTCGTCGATCGCGCGCTGTTCGAAGACATCGCCCGACTTTCTCACGGCGCGATCAACCCCGAGGAGCTTGTCGCGCTGCGGAACAGCGACGTGGCACGCCTCTATCCCGACATGCCGGCCGCAGCCAGCGCTGACGTTGGAAGAATGGTTCATTCGCTCTGTGCCACTGCTGCGATTTCCGATGATTCGGCAAAGATCGCAGCACTGATTCTCCGCCGCGCACTGCCGGCCGCCGCAGACGCACTCCACGCGCGCGCGACCTCTGATCTCATCGCAGACGGTTGCTTGCCGGAACTGCTTCAGGGATTGGCGTCGCGCGGGGACATGGCTGCGGCGCGCGAGATCGAGAGCGCGGTTGCGCGATACCGCATCACGCTCCGGAATTTCGCTGCATCCGCCGAAAGGCTTGCTGGACAGAACCGCACGAACATCGATGACACCGCCGCCGGATTGGCAGAAGCAGATGCAACGATCGTCCGAAGGCGATTCGAGACAATCGCGTACGGCGCCTTGGCAGATCCTCCGTTGGACGGCCACCCGATGCTGACGCTGATTCCGCGAATCCCCGATGCTGCGGCGCGCCCCGGTATCGAAGCAATCGTAAGGGATTGGATGGCGTCCAACGAGCTTCACCAACGGGATGCACAACGAGCATTCGACTCGTACCAGTTCCGGCGCCTCGCGAGTCCGAGTCGGGATCATGGACTCTGGATGCGCACCGCATCCCGCATTGCCGACCTTCATGCGGAATCGAGGCGCGCGATGCTGCCAATTGCGGCCTTCATCGTCGCTGCCATGGGTGCCGACGCCGGTATGGTCGCCAAGTCACAGCTTGACGACTTGGTCTCGGCTGGCCAACATCGATCGGATCAACAGGTGGATTCGATTGACGCATACTTCTCGCGCACCAGGATCGAGCCGACGCGCGAGGGAATCCGCGTGGGCAACCCCCTGGACATCAAGGCCATGCAACAGAATCCCCAAGGAGTCCCGGCAGGCGGCGGCCAGGAACTGCCGGCTAGCATGGCGCCATCGGCACCATGAGCGACACCCCGGTCGCCACCGCGCTCAATCCATCAGGTGCCCGAGCCCGCTCGCCCGCAGCACGTTCCGGAAGCTGTCGCTGAAGACGAAGTTGTGCTCGGGGAAGGCCTGGCCGCTCATGTTCTGGTCCACGTGGCTGAACATGATCTCGGTCTCGCCGATCTTCTCCCACTGCCCCGTGCGGTGGTCGAAGCGCTCGATGGTGCCCACCGTGCCCGCGCCCATCGGGTCGATGCGCTCGATGCGCGCGTCGTAGCGGATGCACTGGCCGGGCACCACGTCCTGCGTGATCTCGGCCTTCTGGATCTTGGCCAGGACCACCTTCTCCTTGAAGCGCCGGAGGCTGCCCGTGAGGATGCCCGCGGTCTGCGCCATGCCCTCGATCATGAGGCTGGCCGGCATCACCGGCTGCGCCGGGAGTCCGTCCTTCGCCGGGAAGTGCTCGTGGAGGTGCTCCTCCGCGAGCGACACGTTCTTGATGGCCACCAGCCGGCGGTCCGGCTCGTAGGTCACGATCGTGTCGATCCACATCCAGCGCATGCGTGGCTCCGTGCAAAAAGAACCGCGCGCCGGACGGGCCGGCGCGCGGGGTGGTTCACTTCTTCAGCTTGATCTCGATGAAGTCGCAGAGGCTCTTCACCGTGAACAGCTTGGCGAGGCCGCGGACGTTGCGGTCGCCGCCGAACGAGGACAGGTCCACGTGCGGCATCTTCTCCTTGAGCACCGCGAAGCCGGCGTCGGTGAACTTGCCGTCCTTCACGTAGTCCGGGTTCGACATCATGTTCTCGGGGAACAGCTCGCCCTGCTCGATCTTGAAGGGCTTCTCCGGGGTGGAGAACTTCTTCTCGAGCTGGAACTGGATGTCGAGGAAGTCGATGCTCTCGGCACCGAGGTCCTCGGTCAGCGTGGCGGTGGCGATGATCTCGTCGCGATCCGCGCCGAGCGCGTTCTCGAGGACGTCCGTCACCTTCTCTTCGATGTCTGCACGGGAAATGGCCATCTGGTCTCCGTCTGGTGGCATCCTTGCACGCGGGCCCGCCTGGGCACCGCACGATCCCAGGTCACCCCTGGGAGGGGTTCTGCGGAGGGATCCGCAGGGGGCGCAGTGTAAATCGGCCCGAGACGGCCGTCTCCGGCTCGCCTCCGGCATGTCGGCGAACGGTGCCGGCGCCCTTGAACGTGAACGATCCGTCCGGAAGTTCCTTTTCGAGCTGCACGTCCACCTCCAGGGCCTCCCCCGGGCGGACGAACGAGCCGTAGCGCATGGCCTTGGCGCCTCCGAGGACCATCCGGGGGTGTCCCCGGGCCTCCAGGAGGGCCCTGGCGGCCTGGACCATGGCCTCCAGCATGAACACTCCAGGCAGCACCTGGAAGGTCGGGAAGTGGTCCTGGAGGTACTCCTCGGCCAGGGTGACCTGCTTCAGGGCCCGGACCCGGTCGGGGGTCTGCTCCAGGATGGTGTCGATGAGCGCGAAATGCATCCGGGCGGGATGGTAGCGGCGGCACGAAAGGTCCGCAAAGATCGTTCGGAAACCGCGTGGATTGCCGATGGAACCACACTATGGCCCGCTCGAAATCGACCGATGGATCGACCGCTTCGCACTTCTGGAATCAGCCCGAGTTCCGCGCACGCGTGGCATGGGTGGCAGCCGCCCTCGGCACCGCCGCGCTGATGCTCGCCCTGGGCTCGTTCCACCACGCCGACTGGCCCTCGCAGGCCGTCGCGGTGCACAACACCCCGCCCGCCAACCTGGTGGGCCACGCCGGCGCCGCCATCGCGTACTGGACGTACGCGATCTTCGGCTACGGCACGTGGTTCGCGGTGCTGCTCGCGGCCGCGGCGCTCACCGCCGTGCCGTTCGGCTTCCGCGCGCAGCACCTCTGGCTGCGCGTCGTGGGCACCGCCATCCTGGTGCTCGCCACCGGCGCGCTCCATGCGCTCTGGTTCCCGCGCGTCGGCCCGGTGGCCGGCGTCGAGGCCGGGCTCATCCCGCAGTGGATCTCCGCGCAGCTCGCCGGTCGCTTCAGCGGCTTCGCCGCGAGCCTCATCCTCCTCTGCGCCACCGTCATCGGTGCCATCGTGGCTGCCGACGAGGTGGTCTTCCGCATCCCCGGCGCGGTGATGCGCGGCCTCTCGTTCCTGGAGCCCATCTTCAAGTTCGACTGGGCGGGCTTCGCGGCAAGCCTCACCGGCAAGCAGCGCGCGGTGCCGGCGCTCGCCGGCGTCGGTGCCAACTCCTCCCCTGCCCTGCGCAAGGCAGGCGCCCGTGCCATGAAGGGCGTGGTGGTCGACGAGGACGAGGAAAGCGCCGACAACGTCCAGGTGCTCGAGCCCAAGGCCGGCAAGCGCAAGGACGAGGATGAGGAGGAGGAAGAGGAGGACGAGGATTACGAGGACGAGGACGAGGATGACGATGATTACGACGACGAGGATGAGGACGAAGACGAGGATGAC
>CAMBSR010000206.1 GCA_945870475.1 Phycisphaera mikurensis NBRC 102666 | reverse complement strand
TCCGGCAGGCCGAGTGCGGCCTCGATCGACATGCAGAGCAGCAATTCGCCGTCGTGGTTGCTCAGGCCGCGGAACACCTTGTTGCTGCGGTGGGGCACGCGGTGGATGGTGGAAAGCGGCACCACTTTGGCCGATTCGCTTGCCTGGATGGCCAGGATCTCGCCACCGGCTCGCACCGCGAGCAGGCTGCAGCGCGAGCTGGAGCGCTCGTCGAGCGGGGCGGCGAGCGCTGCGGTGGCGCGGTCGAGGTCCTCTTCGGTGAGCGGCCGCGTCAGCAGCTGATCGAGGCCGGCGATGGCGCGTGAGGTTGGTTCGGTGGCCGGTCCCTTGGACGTGGCCAGTTCGCGAGACTTGCTCATGAGGTTCCCTTGGCGGCGCGCTGCCGGTAGCGGAGTGCGAGGGCGCCGTCGCCGCGGCGTTCGGCGAGGACTGCCAGGTGGAGGAGGGCTTCCACGTTGCCTGGATCCAGGTAGATAACCTGGCGCAGCACGTTCTCCGCGCGCGGTGCGTCGCCCATCGCCATGAAGATGGCGCCTTGCAGTTCCATCAGCGCCAGCGAGCGGTCGCCGGCGGCGTGCAGGTTGTCGGTGAGCTCGACCGCGCGGGCAAGGTTGCCCGCATCGGCAGCGGCGCGTGCGGCCAGCAGCTGGCTGTTGGTGGTCGGGGCGGTTGCCGCGGACGCCGGCGCGGCGTGGGTGTGCGCCCCTGCCGCGGGGGTCGGCGCGGAGTTCGGAACGGCACGCGGGGGCGCCGATGCCGTCGCGGCCGCGCGGGGCGGGGCATACGACTCCCAGGGCGTGCCCTGCGGCTGGAGATCGAGTGCCGCCAGCACCGGCTTCGTGGGCGCGGGCGTACTCCGACGGCTGAACGCGAACGAGCCGCTCACGGCGGGGGAGGCTGGTTCGAAGGTGGCCTCGAGCCCGAACAGTGCCGGTCGCTCGGCGTGCCCGAGGAAGAGCATGCCGTCCGGCTTCAGGAGCGCGGCAAGCCGCTCACCGATGACGCGTCGGCCGGACTCGCCCAGGTAGATGGCCAGGTTTCGGCAGAAGACCGCGTCGAACGTCCCTGCCGGGAGGTCGATCAGCGCCCCCGGCGCCACGCCCTCGCGGAATTCGCAGCAGGCGCGCACCGCGGGATCGATCCGTGCGATGCCGTTCCTCGATTCGATCCACGGCGACGCCCATGACGGCAGCTCGCCGCGCACCGCCATGCGCCCAAGCTCGGCGCGGCGCGCGGAGGCAAGGGCAGCGGGGTTCGGGTCGATGCCGATCACCGACACCTGGTCCGGGAGCAGTCCGGCGGAGAGCGCGGTGGCGGCAATCGAGAAGGGCTCGGCGCCGGTGGCGCACGCCACCGACAGCACGCGGAACGGGCGCGACTGGCTGGTGGACATCCGGTACTGGAGTGCCTCGAACGACCCCGGGTAGCGGAACAGCCACGTCTCCGGGACGGCGATCTGCTCGCGCAGGCGTGCGATCTCGTCGGAGGATCGGGCAGCAAGTTCGGCATAGGCGTCCACGCTGGAGACGCCGGTGGCACGCAGGCGCTCGTCGACGATCGATCGGATCGCCTCCGGCGCGGTCAGTGCCCCGTCGAGGTGCACTGCGCGGAGCAGTTCGCCGATGCGTTCCAGGGCGCTCGTGGCACTCATGGGGAGTCCTTGAACGACGAATCCTTGACCGCGAGCGGAAGACTCGTTGCGGAAAGCTGTGGGTGCGCAGCGGCCAGGAGGCGCGCATCGAGCTTCTGTGCCGCGTGTCCCTTGTGCTGCAGGATGGCGCCGAGCCATGGCACCGTCTGTGCGCCGCTGTTCCAGCCGCCTTCCTCCTCCAGGTCCACGGCATCGTCGATGCTGTCCACGGCCAGCGCAAAGCGCGCGCGGGCCCCCTCGCCCGGGCCGGTGTCCAGGAGCAGGACGCGCGCCCCCAGCGTGCGCTGCACGCCCGTGGCGCCCGCCAGCAGCACGGTGGCGTCGACGAGCGGCACGAACTCGCCGTGCACGTCGATGACGCCGGTCAGCCACGGCGGCGCGCCCGGCACGGTGCGCGCGCGGACCAGGGGATGCACCGCCTGCACGCACGAGGCGTCGATGGCGTAGCGGTGACCGGCGGCGACGAAGACGAAGGTTCGCATGGGAGGGGTGGTCAGGAGCGGAGCATGAAGACGGCGATTGCTTCCTTGAGCACGCAGATCGATCGGTTGAGGGTGTCGGTGGCACGCGAGAATTCGCGCACCGCCTCGCCGGAGGACTTGGCGTTGCTGCTGAGCGTGGTCATCGCTTCCGCGATCTGCGCCGCGCCGGTCGCCTGGCTCTGCATGCCCTCGCGCACGGTGCCGAAGCTGCGGTTCGCCTCGTCGACGCTTCCGATGATCTCCGACATGCTGCGGTTGATGTTGCGGGTGTCGCCCACGTTGCGCCGCACCTGGTCGCTGAAGCGGTCCATCTCCATCACGCCGGTGGAGACCGCACCCTGCATCTCCTCCACCATGCGCTCGATGTCGAGGGTGGCCTGCGCGGTCTGGTCGGCCAGGCGGCGGATCTCGCGCGCCACCACCAGGAAGCCGCGGCCGTACTCGCCGGCCTTCTCGGCCTCGATGGCGGCATTCACCGAGAGCAGGTTGGTCTGCTCGGCCACCTTGGTGATGGTGGTGACCACGCTGCCGATGATGACTGCCTTCTCGTTGATGGCCGCCAGCCGCTCCGCCACGTTGGCGGTGGCGGTGTCGAGCGACTGCATCGCGGATTCCATGGATTCGAGCTGCCCGCGTCCCTCGGCGGCGAGCTTCGCCGTGGCGCTGGCGATGGCATTCACGTGCTCCATCTCGCGGGAGAGTTCCTGGCCGGTCAGGGTGATCTCGCGGACGGCGGCAGCCACCTCCGCGCTGCTTGCGCCGAACGAGGCAACCACCTCTTCCTGCACCTGGCTGGTGGTGGCCAGCTCGGTGGACGTGCTGCTGAGGTCCATGCTTGCCGCGCGAACCTGCCCGACGAGCGAGTTCAGGTCGGCGTTCATGCTGTCGAGCGCGCGGAGGAGGTCGCCGGCCTCGTTGTGGAGCTCGCTCCGTATCGGCGCACCCGTCAGGTCGCCCGCCGCCACCTTCTGGGCGGTGGAGGCTGCGAGCGTGATCCGTGCGCTCAGCCGCTTGGTGGGGAAGAAGATGACCATGGAGATGAGGGCGATGCCCACCACGGCCACGCCGGCGTTCTCGGCGGTGCTCCTCCAGATCGGGCCGGTGACGGTCGAGTCGGCCACGGCAACGACGACGGTCCAGCCTCCTGCGCCGACGGGCGCCGATGCGAAGTATGAAACTCCTCCGGCGGCCGGATCGTCCAGTTCATGGATCACGTCCTCGTTGCGCTCGCTGACCATGAGTTTCAGCAGGTCGGCGCACTCGGTGTCCTCGATCTGCTTGGTGCGCCAGGTCTCCGGCTTGTTCCGGAATGGCCGGCGTGTGCCTTCGCTGGCCACCACGATGCGGCCCTGCGCCGACACCACGTAGACGTCGACCTCCACTTCCTTCGCCTCGTGGTCCACCTCGCGCTGCAGGTCGGAGAGCGCCCGGTCGGCCGTGATCGCGCCCACGAACTTCCCGTCGATGACGATGGCCGCGGCGTGCTCCACCATGGTGCGGCCGTCGAATTCATACGGCTCGGTCATCATGCCCGTCTGGTCGCGCGCGGTCTCCCACTTCTTCCTGGGGCCCTGGTAGAAGAGGCTGTCCTCCATGCCCATGTTGGCCTTGAAGGCGATGCGCTCGCCGTTCTTCCAGTCGCGGAACCAGTAGGGCACGAAACGCCCCTTCGGGTCTGCGGCATCGTTGCCGTCGGCATTCGGCTCGTAGGCCATGCTGATGCCGGTGATGTCCGGGTTCAGCTCGAGTGCCTTCCGCATGCTGCGGACCGTCAGGTCTCGCTTGCCGAAGAGGCCGCCTTCCTGGGCGGCGGCGAGCATCTCGGCGGTGTTCAGGCCCTCGCGGTTGCGTCCGTCCAGCCAGTCGGCGATGGACTTGGCGTTGCCCTGGAGCACGACCTTCTGCTCGTCGAGCGCCACCTGGTAGTTGCGGTACGCGCCGAAGCCGACGATGGCCGCCATGACCAATGCGGCCGGCACCACCGTGGCAAGGACCATCTGTCCCAGAAGGCTCTTGGAAAAAGCGCGTCGACGCTCGGTCTGCTGCATCCGGGCAGGATACACGGCGCTGCTGTTCTCGGACGCATGAATCGCGG
>CAMBSR010000205.1 GCA_945870475.1 Phycisphaera mikurensis NBRC 102666 | reverse complement strand
CGCGTTCCGCGGCGGGGATGCGGCGCAAGGGATCCAGTTCGTAGGAATCGTCGGCGGCAAGCGCGCGCGCGGCGGCAGTGCGCGCGGCAGCGGCGTCGCCCTGCGCGGCGGACAGGTCGGCGAGCCGTGTCCATCCGTTCACGCTGCGGGGGTTGGCCGCCACCTGTCGTTCCGCGGCGTGACGCAGGAGTTCCTCGTGCGTGCCGCGCGCGGCAGCATCGCCTGAGGCATCGCGCACTGATTCGGCCACCAGCGCCGCCGCACCGGCAACGGCGCTCGACGGATGCCGCTCGAGCGCAACGTGTGCCAGCGCAAGCGCTTCCTCGCGGCGCGCGGCAGTGCTCCCGGTGCCGGGGCCCACCGCCGATGCCAGCTGCTGCAACGCCGCAGCCACCACGGGCGGGCGATCAAGCCACGGGTTCGGCGCGTGCTCCAGGAGGAGCCGAGCGCACTGCATGCGCGCATCGGAAAGCGGAGTCTGGGGCATCGGCGCAAACTTGAGGCGCGCCAGGCCGAACGCCGCCACGGGTTCCGCTGCCGCGGTGATCACCTGCTCTGCGGCCCGCGCGCGCGTTGCACCGATGACGCCGATACCCGCGGGAACCAGGAACGAAAGCGCGGCCACCGACGCAAGCACCGAGGAGAGCCGGTCACGCGACATCCGCTCCACCGCGAATCCCGCCGCCACGCCGATGATCGCCGCCGTGCGGCCCACCGAGCCGGGCCACCAGAGCGTCATCTCCACCTGCGCGTGCATGGCAAGGAGCAGCACGCCGCCGGCCGTGGCCGCGAGCCACGCGCGGCTTCCCACGAGCGCCGCGCGGACCAGCGCGCCGGCGATCGCCGCGGAAAGCACCGCGGCAAGCACGCGCCAGAACAGCGTCCATTCGTCAAGCGACGGCGCCTCCGGGACGATCGCCACCATGCACGCCGCGAGCGTCGCGAGCGCCGCGACCACCGGCCCTCGGCTCCATGCGAGCGATCCCTCCCCCACGGGTGCCGCGGGGCCCGATGCCGTGGCACGGGCGGCAAGCGCCACGAGCGAGCCGAACAGCGCGATCCACGCCGCGCCAAGGATGCCGAGCGATGCCAGCCAATCCGCCCACGCGGAGTGGGCGCTCTGCACCTCTTCCGGCGAGCGGTCGGGCCGCGCCGCCAGGTAGCCCTCGGCGAATCCAGCCGGGCCGACGCCGATGAGCGGATGCGCCGTCAGCAATTGCGAAGCCCCCTGCACGTAATGCGCCCGGTAGAGCAGGCTGCGTTCACCGAGCCGCTCGCCCACCACGCTGCGCAGCGCCACCGCCACCAGGACCAGCGCCACGCACGCCACCGCCACGCGTCCCATCAGGCGCGCCCCCGGTGACCGCCGCGCGCTCCACAGCGCAAAGACCGAGCCGGCAACCAGCGCCGCGATGGCACCCTTCGAACCATTGACCGCCACCAGCAGCGCAGCCCCGACGGCCACCATCGCCAGGAGCGCGGCACCTGCCGGGCGAGAACGCCGCAGTGCGAGTGCGCCGCCGGTCAGCGCAAGCGCGCAGGCCGCCAGTGCACTCGATGCCACGTTCGAAAGCCCGAACCACGCGGTGGCCTCGGGCTGCAGCAGGCGGCGTTCATAGGTAAGCGCCTGCGGAGAGCCTTCGACCCAGCCGCGGGCGGCAAGGATCTCCTGCTTGTGGGCGCGGAACTCGGCAACCATCTGCGGATGCTCGATCCACACCTGGATCATGCCACGCGCCACGATGGGCACCGCCGCCGCCAGCAGGATGGCCACCACCACCGCGCGCGCCGCGCGCGAGCGCTGCGCCGGCATGGCCCGCATGGAGGCAGCGAACGCCGCCGCGGCGCCGATCGCGGAGAGCCACTGCAGGCCGCGCCACAGATGGTCGGGAACGCCGAAGCCGTGCAGCACCACCGGAATTCCGCCCACGGCCGCCAGCGCCACGAGCACCGCACCCACACGGTCAATGCCGCGTCGCATGGCAAGCACGGCGAGCGCCGCCAGCACCAGCGTCAGCGAATCGAGGAACAGGCCCATCGACGGTGCAATGCCCGCGAACGGGAACGGGTCGGACGCCGGGTCCACGTCGAACCAGAGGTCGGGCGGCTGCGCCACCAGCGCGCGGCCCGCCATGATGGCCGCGATGCCGACGCACGCCACCGCGGCAACCGCCACGGAGCCGCGCGACGGCTCGGCCGTGCCCGCATCCACGTTCACCGACGCTCTCCGGATCGCATCTCTTCCAGGAGCGGCTGCTCCAGCGCGGCGATGGTGGCGAGCACGATGACGGTCTGCACGCCGATCAACGCCGCCTGCCACGGCGCCGCGGTTCCCAGGAGGAGCCCCGCAATGCCGCAGATGATGGCCAGCGCGCAGATCAGCATCACCGCGCCGCGGCGCGAGAGCCCGCGCATCACCAGGCGGTGCGAGAAATGCTGGTGATCGCCCACCATCGGGCTCTTCCCCTGCGAAAGCCGCAGGAGCGTCACGATCACCGAGTCGTAGAGCGGCACCGCCAGGATCACGAGCGGCGCCAGCACGCCGTACCAGCGGGTGCCGAGCGCGTAGGCAGCATCCTCAGGCGCGGTGAACGTGATCTGGATGGCGAGCGCCGAGAGCAGGAACCCCACCGGAAGCGAGCCGCCGTCACCCATGAAGATGCGCGCGGTGCGCCCTTCGCGCCAGGGAAAGTTGAAGGCGAGGAATCCGAGCAGCGCGCCCGCCAGGAGCGCCAGCACGCCCGCCGTTGCCCACTGCCGCGCGATGCACGCCGCGACGCAGAACGACGCCGCCGCGATGGCCGACACGCCGCCCGAAAGGCCGTCCATGTTGTCGAGGAAGTTCACCGCGTTCACCATGGCCACCATGAAGAGCGCGGAGAGCGCCACGGAAAGCCACGGTCCGCCGGCATGCGGATCGAGGAGGGTGAGCGCGCGCACGTCGCCGAGCCACGCCACGCCCACCGCCACCGCCACCTGGAGCGCGAGCTTCGGCCACGCCGGCAGCGCACGTCGATCATCCACGAGGCCTGCCACGTGCAGCACCACCGCGCCGAGCAGGATGGCAAGCGCGGGCCTGCCCGACACCGCCACGCGCCGCGCGCTCTCGGCGAGCCCCGGCGCCCATTCCGCCACGCGCTCCGCGCCGATGCCGGCCGCCAGCGCGAGCGCCGCGGCCACGGGGATCAGCACCGACCACACGATGGCCACGCCGCCGATGTTCGGCACGGGCCGCAGTTCCTTTGCATGGCCCGCCGCGCCGGCGGAGTCGAGCGCCCCGGCACGATGGCCCACACCGACGAGGATGCGGGTGAACACCGCGGATGCCACGGCCGCTGCCGCCGCGGCGAGGAGTACCGGGAGGTACGCGCTGGTTCCTGATGCCTGCACAACGGAAGCGTATCCGCGGCCGCCGCGGGAATAGGCGATACTTCCCCCAATGAAGTCCGTCACGGTCTATTGCTCGTCGAGCGGAGCGCTCGAACCCCACTTCACGCAGGGCGCGCGCGACCTGGGCCACGCACTGGCCGACCGCGGCATCGCGCTGGTCTACGGTGGCGGTTCGATCGGCCTGATGGGCGAATGCGCGCGGGCTGCCAAGGAACGCGGCGGGCGCGTGATCGGCATCATCACCACCAAGCTCATGGACCTTGAGCAGGGATGGTCGGGCTGCAACGAGTTCGTGGTGGTGGACACCATGCAGCAGCGTCGCCGCATCCTGATGGACCGCGCCGACGGCTACGTGGTGCTCCCGGGCGGCCTGGGAACCTACGAGGAATTCTTCGAGGTGCTGGTGGCGCGCCAGCTCGGCGACCACCACAAGCCGATCGCCATCGTGAACCATGACGGCTACTACGACCCGCTCGTGGCCATGATCGAGCACGGCATCGAGCACCGCTTCGTGCGCCCCGCGGTGCGCGGCGTGCTCTCCGTGGTGAACACCGGCACCGAGGCAATCGATGCGCTGCTTGCGCACGAGCCCACGCCGCACGACCCGACGCAATTCCTGCCGATGCACGCCGGCAAGGACGCGGCCGCCGACATCGCGCGCACGCCGAAGGCCCCGCAAGGCGGAGGCGGAACCGCGTGAGCGGACGCGTCGGCATCATTGCCGGCCAGGGCACCCTGCCCTTCCTGGTGGCGCGCGGCATCCGCGCGTCCGGCAAGGAAGCGTTCTGCGTTGGGTTACGCGACCAGTGGGAAGAAGGCCTGCCCGCCGAGTGCGCCGAGTTCCGCGAGGCG